>JARRRJ010000396.1:0-3215 GCA_037380865.1 Sedimentisphaerales bacterium | reverse complement strand
ATACAAAGCATTTTCTGATGCCGGCGCTGAAATCGTCAATATTGGTCGACCGTTGGATGTTGGTAAAAAGAAAGCCCGGTTTTTTCGCTCTTTTTCGCTTGCGCGAATGGTCAAGAAGGCAGGTTGCAACGTGTTATTAAGTCGAGCCGGAATGACAAACAGACTTACGGGATACGCGGGGATGTTGAATCTTGTTCCTACCGTGGCTGTTCTTTCTGGTCGGGTTGGAAAACATGTTTTGCGATTGAATTTCTTCAAACAATTTGCTGGATCCATTGGTATCGCCTTTCGTCTTGGATTCCCCACTCGTATTGTTGCCGTTTCTCTCGAAGCCGCAAATAACTTTTCCTGCAGATATCCGCTATTTTCTAAATATACTGTGGCAATACAAAATGGTATTGATATGCCCAAATCAAAGAGCGATTATCAGCCGCCCAATTGCTCTGCAGATGATAGCTTTACCATATGTTATGCTGGTAGCTTGGAAATTGACCGTAAAGGCCTCGATATTCTAATAGATGCAATGAAAAAGATCATATTCGAATACAGACGAGAAAAACTCCTGCTTATACTGATTGGAGCGGGTGAAGATGAGCAATCGTTGAAAGACATGATTCGAGTAACAAACCTAAACAAATATGTTACTTTTGCGGGTGAAATGGACGACCCTTTGCCTAAAATTAGAACATGTGATGCTTTTGTGTTGCCTTCACGAAGAGAAGGTTTTCCCAACGCTCTTCTCGAAGCTATGTCTGTAGGAGTCTGCTGCATAGCATCTGACTGCGATACAGGACCAAGAGAGATAATTACCAATGGGGTAGACGGTCTTCTTGTACCGGTGAATGACAGTGCGAAGTTAGCTGAAACAATAGATAGAGTTATTCGTGATTCTGATCTACGTGAGCGCCTTGGCAGAGGTGGAATGAAGACTGTTTACAATAACTTCTCACTTTCGAAAATGGCTGATTCTTATTTTGAACTGCTCGTGAGTCTCATTTGAAAAAGCGAAAGATCTCAGATCTGTTGAAGGCTGCTGCGGAATACGGCTTGGGTATCCAGGCAGAAGATGGATCTTTCCCGCATGGTTGTAACGGACCATATCATGATCCCGAAACGCCAGTCAGGAATACTGCTCATTGGTTGTATTTATTAGCTTCAATTTACAAAAGAACTGGTAAAATGCAACTAAAGGCTGCTGGGATAAAAGCCATTAAATATTTGTTGAGTTCACAGGCAAGGCCCTATGGGAAAACATTCTATTGCAGAAACAAAAGTGGCAAGGATAGATGTAATGGCCTGGTTGGTCAGGCATGGGTAATTGAGGCTCTGGTCATGGCCGCTGACGCATTTGACCGGCAGGAATGCTATTCTTTAGCTGAAGAAGTTTATTTCCTGCATCCATGGGATGGCACTTTGGGGTTATGGAAATGTGTCGATATAGACGGCAGTCTGCTTTCGTATGATGGAACCTTTAATCATCAGCTGTGGTTTGCCGCAGCGAGCAGTCAAATGCTCAACACAGCTCATGTCAAGAACCGTGCTCTGCTCTTCCTTGAAAAGGTAGCAGCTCAGGTCCAGCTATTTTCAAACGGTGTAATATTTCAAACTTCTAATTTGGGTAAACTGAGCGATTATGCTGCTACTGGCATCCAACTTCTTCTCAGAGAGGTAAGACATCGGATCAGAAACAGGGGCATTTCAGGCAGGTTTTACCTGAAATCTGTCGGTTATCATGGGTTTAATCTGTATGCCTTTGCGATTCTTAAGAAAACATGTCCGGAAGCAGGTATTTGGCAGTCCAGCACATTCAAGTCTCTTTTGTCGGCCCATCAAAAAGAAGATTTTATTCTATCCCTAAAAGAATCAGAATTTTCCTATAAATATAACCTCTCCGGAGTTGAAATAGGTTACGCTATAGAGACATTTTATCAGAACAAAGAAGATGTGGTTGTTTGGTTGAAAAGACAAATTGATCAGACATATCTAAATGATGCTCAACCGTTTTCACGCGGCGTGCATGATCCGGAAACCGCCGATGCAAGAACATACGAGCTTGTCAGGTTTTGCGGGGACTATGAGGTGCCCTTTGGACAGTGAGATACCCTTTGTTTCCGTAGTAATTCCAACCTATCGTGATTGGGAACGTTTACAGCTCTGCATCGACGCCTTGGCGAAACAGACATATCCAGCCGATAAGTTTGAAATTCTCGTAATTAATAATGACCCATCTGAATCTGCGCTGGAAGCTTTTTGTCTTCCTGTAAACGGAAAATTATTCGTCGAATCAAGAGTCGGTTCATATGCCGCGAGAAACAAGGGAATCAAAGAATCAAGAGGACAGATTCTGGCTTTTACAGACTCCGATTGTATCCCGGCTCCAGGCTGGATCGAAAATGCAGTAGCAATACTGATCAGTGGTGCCGATCGTATTGGAGGAAAAGTTGAGTTATTTTACAGCTCTAATCGCCTGAATCTTGCAGAAAAATATCAGAAGGCGTTTGCTTTCCGCCAGGAGAATTCAACAGCACGAGGTTTTTCCGTCACAGCGAATATGCTTACTTGGCTGGACGTATTTGATAAGGTCGGCTTGTTTGACGATTTACTCATGTCCGGTGGTGACTATGAATGGGGCGTAAGAGCATATAATGCCGGGTTTGGCATCACCTACTCTCCAAATGTAATCGTCCGACATCCTGCTCGGCACCAATTGAGTGCACTGCTTCATAAACGTAGACGGACTACCGGCGGAATTGCTGCAATCAAAAAATCAGAAGGGACGATTGAATTCTTGGGTCGTTTTGCCAGAGGTTTCATGCCCCCTATCTTCGGCTACATGAATATTCGAAATCGAACTGATCTAAGTGTTGAAGAAAAGATATGTGCTCTCTGTGTCCTATATCTTG
The DNA here is from genome assembly GCA_037380865.1 of Sedimentisphaerales bacterium. Classification (GTDB taxonomy): domain Bacteria; phylum Planctomycetota; class Phycisphaerae; order Sedimentisphaerales; family Anaerobacaceae; genus JAFGPS01. The sequence goes on along the minus strand of JARRRJ010000396.1, from coordinate 312 downwards.
CTAAAATCTATGGCGCGATCCATTATTTCTTATCTTTTCTCAAATTATGCCCTCAAAAGCGTTGCTAGCTATGCATACTGATGGTCCTGAGTTGCGATGGTTGTTTTGGCGTAACTTTATTTGAAATTTATCTTTATGAAATTAGACGCATTGCAATAGTAATTCTAACAAATCATCCCAATATTATAAAGGTAAACTCCCTACCTGCCACATATGCAAATTTTCCGATGGTCTTTGTTCAGGTTGAGCAAATACATAAAAGTAAAACGGAGAGTGGTTTTCGTGTTGCCTTCAGTCCGCGCCGGAGGTGCG
>JARRRJ010000395.1:0-3227 GCA_037380865.1 Sedimentisphaerales bacterium | reverse complement strand
CATGGGTGGTGGAATGGGAAGGGGTATGGGGATGGGAAGACATTCATCTATATCAGGCTCAACTACGAGTCAATCCCAATTAGACCAATTGAAACAGCAGACTCAGATTTTGCAACAGCAGAAAAAGGACATTGATAAAAGAATATCTGAATCAAAAAGCATTCGTAAAGCTGCTGCTTTTGTACAGACCGACAAATGCACTGGCTGTGGAATCTGTGCTAATGTTTGTACGAGCAATGCTATTAACATAGATAAATATGCTGTTATCAATCCCAAGCTCTGCATTGCTTGTGCAGTATGTGTATCTGAGTGCCCGAATGGTGCTATTATAATTACGCAGCAGACTATCGGCAGCTAAGAAAAATAATCCAGGTACGCAAAATATCCTAAAGTAACTATAGACAGAAAGCGTTATTAGATGGAACGGTTCATGCTTAAATCCAAAATACACGGTGCTACCTTAACTGGCACTGAGTTGGATTATGAGGGTAGTATAACCATTGATCAGAATCTTCTCGAAAAGGCTGACATATTGTCAGGTGAGCAGGTTCATGTACTGAATATAAACAATGGTCAGCGTTTTATAACTTATACCATTGCAGCACCGGAAGTTTCAGGGATAATTCTATTAAACGGACCGGCAGCAAGGTTAGGAACGGTTGGTGATAAAGTCATGATTATATCTTATTGCCAGGTACCTGATGAGAAAGCAAAAGATCTGAAAGCAAAAGTCTTATTCGTTGACGATGAAAACAGACCAAAGGAGTAACTAAGTGGAAAGAACTATATCACCGCAATGTGCGCGATGTGAGAATAAAAAATGTCGTGACGGTAAGGATTGTTTTTCAAAGGATAACAATCATAAACAATTATATCAAGACGATCAAATAGCAGAATTGCACAGGGCTGCTTCGGCAATTGAAGCGAGCTATTATGGCAAAGAAACACGATTAGGCGAGATAGTACTGTTTGCAAAGCAACTACAATATAAAAGAATTGGTTTGGCTTTTTGTATCGGTTTGAGTGAAGAAGCGAAGATTATCGAAGAGATTTTTTCGACGCATTTTGAGGTGGCATCTGTGTGCTGTAAGGTTTGTGGAATTGACAAGAAAGATTTTGATTTGGCGCAGATTTTATCAAAAAACAAAGAGGTTATGTGCAATCCCACGGGACAGGCTCAACTGTTGAATGAGGCAGAAACTCAACTCAATGTTATCTGCGGACTTTGCGTTGGTCATGATGCTATTTTTGCGAAGGTCTCGAACGCGCCTGTGACAACCCTTATTGCCAAGGACCGCGTGTTGGCCCACAACCCTGCTGGAGCTATTTACAGCCGTTATATTCGAAAACAGTTTGAAGAAACCGCATAACGGAGAAAAAATGATGGAGCAGACATTCAAAGCCACAGAAATAATTGTTGGATTTCATCCGGCCGGTTACAAAATAGATAAAACGGCTGCACCGATGAACAGGTACACAAAGTGGGACATTTTGCAAGGTAATAACTGGTGCAATCCTAAGCCGGTGTGTTTTGATTCTTTGCCTGAAAAAGGATGGTTAGCCGTAGATAAATTTGACTGGAATAATTTTAATGTAAATGAGGAATAAAGTTAGTGGCAGTCATAAACAAAAACAATGACATAAGTAAAACAATTAAAAATCCTTTGCACCTGGAAATATTTCCGGGCAGTCAAGTACTGCGCCAAGTGGCAGACTCTGTTGATGTTTTTGATAGTGACATACTTTTACTTGCGAGTCAGATGTTAGATTTTATGCGAAAGTACGGCGGCATTGGCCTGGCAGCCCCGCAAATCGGACTTTTACGACGTATTATAGTAATCGGATTTGGTAACCAGAGTTTTTGCGTTGTTAATCCGAAGATAACCCAGGCTTTTGATTGGGAATGGATGAAAGAAGGATGTCTTAGTTTACCAGGAAAAATTATTAATATCAAGCGCCATAAAAATATTGAAGTGCAGGGATTCGACATTTCAGGAAAATCTGTAACTATTTCGGCATCGGGGCTTTTGGCAAGAGTATTTCAGCATGAAATAGAACATCTTAACGGCACAATGATATGTGATTATGAGGTCCCGGGGTAGATAGGATGATATATATAAGACAGAAACAGAATACAGGGACTGCAAAAAATACTAATATGAAACAGGAAAAAAACGTTAATACTTATATTAGGATAATCGGAAAGGATTTTATTTAGACTTATGATTATTTCAGTTGCAAGCGGCAAAGGCGGAACAGGCAAAACAACAATCGCTACGAATCTGGCTGTTTCACTTTCTCAGACAGGACAATCAGTTCAGTACCTGGATTGTGATGCAGAAGAGCCTAATGGCCATATATTTCTAAAACCTCAAATAAAAGTTTCAGAAGATGCTACTGTCGGAGTACCCGAAGTCGATATGAACAAATGTACAGGCTGCGGCAAATGCGGCCAGCTCTGTCAATATAGTGCTATGATCTGCCTGAAAGGCAAGCCTATGGTTTTTGAACAGCTTTGTCATTCGTGCGGCGGATGCATGGCAATATGCCCAACAGGAGCGATTACAGAAAAGCAACGCAAAATTGGAATTGCCGAATTTGGTAAATCAAACGGGATAGCTTTCGGTCATGGCAGACTTGATATAGGTGCTATTCAAACACCTGCATTGATTATGCATGTGAAAAAAAGAATCAAAGATGATGTAATAAATATGATTGATGCTCCGCCAGGAACATCTTGTCCAGTTATCGAAGCTATAAAGGACAGTGACTTTGTTCTGCTTGTAACGGAACCTACGCCTTTCGGATTAAATGATCTGGAATTGGCTGTTGGTATGGTACGCCAGTTGAAAATACCTTTTGCCGTTGCGATAAACAGAAGCGATATTGGCAATGATGCAGTAGTAAGATACTGTCAGCAGGAAAATATTCCTTTGCTTATCCAGATATTGAATGACAGAAAGATTGCTGAATGCTATTCACGTGGAGTGATGATAGTAGAAGCAATGCCTGATTATAAGCAGATGTTTTTGAAGTTATATGAAGATATAAGAAGAATGGAAAAACCAGATGAACCATGATCCTGATTTTATGGAAAAAATAAGCAGGGACCTGGAAGCTCGGCGTATTGCCTATAAAATGCTCGGTGTCGATGAGATGGCAGACAAGGCAGAGCTTAAGAAGGCATACAGGAAAACCGCCATGGAATTTCATCCTGATAAACATTC
>JARRRJ010000394.1:4875-8112 GCA_037380865.1 Sedimentisphaerales bacterium | reverse complement strand
TAGTAGTATACGCTACGAAGCACGAGTTCGCGGGAATGACAAAATAAGTAAATCAGTGGTAATCAGTGTGAATTTATGCCAGAGGTATCCGTGGTTCCATGGATATTGAAAAACATCCGGCGTCGCCGGAGGACTACATGTCTGGGCGAAATTCTATAAAGCCTGATGCCTGGATAAGTTTGCCCGCCGGAGGAGGGAATCTCTAAATGCTAAACTCGAAAAACAAACCCAATTCGCTAAAAACTACGAAATCTTTGCGGCTTAGCGACTTTGCAGGATTGGTGATAAATCCGGCTTCGTCTGACGACTACCTGTCAGGCCGTAATCCCGTGATGCCTGACGCTGTGATAAACAAAGCCAATTTGGACAAGGACACAGAACACAGACTATAGGAAGCAGCAGAAATGAATCGTGAGGATGAGCTCGCGAAACAAAGCCAATTTTTATAGAGTAGATGAGTAAAAGAGTAAATGAGATAGAAAATACACTCATAAACCCATACACACATCAACTCTTGTGCTCGCTAGTGAAACAAACCCAATTATGTTCATTCGTGCTTATTCGTGGTTCCATTTATGCCGTGATAAATCCGGCTTCGCTTTGCGTCTGCACCGTGATAAACAAAGCCAATTTTGCCGTAATTCTTTTTGTGGCAAGAGGTTATGGTAGATTGGCAGGGGATTTATTGTAAGTGCTTGTGTTGCAGGCGCTTAGGAGAGCTTGGTGGCTCTTATTATATGCTTTATACAAATGCGGCATGAACTGCTGCTGAACGTGTACGCCGCGATAGTCCTATTTTATTAAGCGTATTGTCAATGGGTAACGATAATACTCCCCGTCATTTGATTTAAGTGACGCTATTATTATGCATACCAGGTCCAAAACGAATACTGCAGGCAGTAAGACAACTCCTACGCAGACAAATACCAGGGGGATGCATACTAATGCATAAATGCTTATGGAGATTTGAAAGTTCAGCGCTTCTTTGCCATTTTCCTCGATGAACAGGTCATCTTCCTTTTTAATCTGCCAGACAATAAACGGCGCGATAATGTTCGAAATAAACGGCATCAGGAAGAATGCGAGCCCGGCCAGATGGCAAATCATCGCCCACATGCGAGCGTCTCTGCTGATGGGACTTACGTTTGCGCGCCCCGTTGCATCGTATCGCCATGCCTGATTCGCGTCCTTAGAAAACTCGTTGTCTTGTTCCATTGCTCAACTCCCTTGAACTGAAAGGATTTCGAAGCTTGTCTGTATTTTTCCCAAATTCATGTACAAGTCAAGAGAAATGAGAATTGTGACGAAACATTTCTCTATTTTGGCGGCTTCCTGTTATCGCTGCAGAACTTGCCCATAAGTTCTATAGCCCTGCTCATTTTCTCGGGCGAGCCATCCATTTTCGCGTAGGCATCGACGAGTTCCACGAGTTCAGGATCAGGCTCGACTTGGCCGTAATGGTGTGCAACATTGACTATGCCTGCGTCCAGGCCGTACTCCATCGCTTTTGCGACGTAGGCTCTGCAAACTCCGATCTTCCTGCCTGGCAAATCGCGAACGCTATTGCTCACGCCGAGCGAGCAATGGACGCCTTTCATCGCCGGGTTACTCTTGATCTTCTTTATTGTCTCGAATGCTCGATAGGTGTAGCCTGGGACGTTCGGTTCCATAGGCATATCTATCGCAAGAGGAAAAACTGTTGAATCGAAATAAATCTCCTCCGGCTTGAATCCGTATTGGCCTGTCGCGGTCTCGAAAATCTTCTTTGCTATTGAAAAAAGTTCATCCACAGAATGCGAGCCTCCCGGGCCTGTCGGAGCGTCTTCGCTTACAAGAAGTCCGATGAAAGAAAAATCGTAATCCTTTTTGAGCGGCAGCATCTGGTCCATGGTGTAGATTTTCACCGAGTTGATGAGCGGCTGTTTGACCTGTCGGTCGGTGTGATACCATTCCTTCAAACCTGCAATCAATACATCGTCGTTACTGCTATCGATGCAAATCGGAACTCCCTTGCTCCACTTGCGAACGAGTTTCGTGTATTCGATCATCATGTCGACTGTCTGTTGAGGATTGTCTTCGCCGAACGCATCAAGATTGACTGCGATGAAATCGGCGCCGTCGGAAGCCTGCGACTCGATTAAATCCCTGATATAAGTGAGTTCTTCGCTTTGCCCGATGTACGCTTGCGGACCTGAGGCTGCCAATTGTTTCATAACCTTGGATGTCCTTGGAATTGACGCGTGAATTGATTCACCTATAGAAATCAGAGATTTTGTCATTTTATTGTCCTTCATTTACTATTTTTACATTTTAACTACGTCATATTTTGTGGATAACCTGTTGATAACTTGGCTATTGTGCTGATGCCAGATTGCTTTTCGCCGTTTTGCCGATGATTCAACAAGTTATTCTACTACAGCAGTTTTTTGTCAGGAATCTGTTTCAAATTTCTGCGTTTTTGTAATTCTTTGTAAACACAGAACTTATGCCTGTCATCCGACACCCTGCACGCTATGTACGTCTAAGAGTTTAAGCTAAAAGCAATTACTATGCCAGAATTCTGCTAAATTGAGCAAAGGTTATATCAAAATATAGTCTGTGGTGGATAATTCACGGGAAAACCACCTTTTGCGACCACAGAATTTTATCACAAACGCTTTATTTTCACGGACTCAGGTCCGGAATTTATCTTTATAGGCTGTAATCTTCTGCCTGAGCGACCTGCAGGCTGCCGCCGGGTCGGCCGCTTCGATTACCGCTTTGCTGACTGCTATGCAACTGGCTCCGGCTTCCAGGACCTGCGCGATATTCTCCTCTGTTATACCTCCTATTGCGGCATGGCCTATAGCTTCCTCCTTTAAGAATGCTGTCCCATTCCTTACGTATTCCAGGCCAACCGGCTGCGCTGAAGGTTTCGTGCCGGTAGAAAACACAGGTCCGAGAGAGACATAAGTGGGTTGTTCTTCGCAGGCATTCTTGAGCTGTTCCATAGAATGCGTGCTCTTGCCGATTATCATGGGCTTTTGCGCAAGCCTGCGCGCGCTTTGCACAGGCAGGTCGTTCTGTCCCAGATGGACTCCATCTGCGTCGCAAGCTATCGCAATATCAGCGCGGTCGTTTATGACACTACACACGCCATTCTCGACGCATATCTTTACAAACTCAGACGCAACACTGGACAGCGCGTCGTCCGGCATTTCTTTGACGCGAAGCTGGATGCAGTCTGCGCCGCCTGAT
>JARRRJ010000394.1:0-4836 GCA_037380865.1 Sedimentisphaerales bacterium | reverse complement strand
TGCGCCGCCTGATGAGGCACACTTGGCCGCCAAAGAAAGTATGTCAGCTGGGAAATTACTGGTAAGTACTACGTAAAGCTCAACGTTCTTAAACTTCTCAAACGGCTCGCTTATTAAGACTATATCCTTCTCAAGCGTGTATGCGGCGTATCGCATCTGCTCGATCTGCCCGGCCGCGTCTTTGTCTTGTACCTGGATGGCTTCGGATAGCACTCTCAGTGCTTCAACGAGCCGCTTGCAGCCTGCTGTCATGCAATCTTTCAGCTCTTCGCGTTTGTGCTGTCCTTCTACAACTTGGTCTACTCCTACATCGAGGAGCGTATCCCTCGATGATATGAGTCTTCCTGAATCCAGTCGCCCGATAGAATTGCTGAGCTGATGCCTTAAATCTTTTGCGCGAGCGCTCAGGGATTTCGAGTTCAGCGCAAACCTGCAATAGTCTTCAATAACACGCAGCGCTTCCCTGGCACGGTTAAAATTTGCATCTATGATTCTATAAACTGCACTGTCCATAAGAAATTCATTATATGGTAAGAATCTGAAATTAACAGCCCAAAAACTTAAAAAATGGCACAAAGGTTCGCAATGTTTTTGAATTATCCAAATAATATCCTTGCCTGTGATTTTGGAGCGGCTATAATAATTATGATGTTCACCAGGGGTGGCTAATAGTTCGATAGTCTGAGAAAATTACCCTTCGAACCTGATCAGGACAGTTATCGAATTTGATAATATGCCTGCGTAGGAAAGTGATTTATGGCAACACAATTACAAATAGCACAAAACGAAACAGTAAGCGAGGAGGTTAAGCAGGTCAGCGAAGTTGAGAATACAAACGCTGAACTTATTCGCAAAGAAATAGCGGCCGGGAGGCTTGTTATCCCCGCAAATAAGCTTCATTTAAAAACCAACCTGAAACCTTCGGGAATCGGAAGACTTCTCACGACAAAAGTCAACGCTAATATAGGAGCAAGCAGTATTCGTTCGACTGTCGAAGATGAGCTTGAAAAGATGCGTGTTGCTCTGGAAGCCGGTGCTGATGCTATAATGGATTTGAGCACAGGGGGAAATCTTGACAAAACTCGCGAAAAATTATTAGCTGAATGTCCCGTTCCCTTCGGGACGGTTCCGATATACCAGGTTATAGAAAAAAGGCACGTCGAGGACATCAATGAAAAGATAATTCTTGAGGTAATCGAAAAGCAAGCTAAGCAGGGAGTGGATTTTTTCACAATTCATGCGGGCGTTCTGAAAGAGCATCTGCCTCTGCTTGAAAACAGAGTGGCGGGCATAGTCAGTAGAGGAGGAGCGCTTTTGGCGAAATGGATGCTTTACCATAACAGGCAAAATCCATTGTATGAAATGTTCGATGATTTATGCGACATTTTAGCTGAGTACGATGTGTGTTTTTCTCTAGGTGACGGCCTGCGCCCCGGCGCAATCGCAGACGCGACTGACAAAGCACAAATTGCGGAATTGCGCACGCTTGGCGAGCTTACGGAACATGCGCAGCAAAAAGGCTGCCAGGTGATGGTCGAGGGACCGGGTCATGTCCCGTTCGACCAGATCGAGTATAACATGAAAATTCAACAGGAGATATGTCACGGCGCGCCGTTTTATGTTCTTGGTCCATTAGTGACAGATATCGGTGCAGGTTACGACCATATAACTTCTGCAATAGGTGGCACGGCTGCCGCTTTCTACGGTGCATCGTTCCTTTGCTATGTTACGCCGCGAGAGCATCTTGGCCTGCCAAATACCGATGACGTTCGCGCCGGAGTAATCGCTTCCAAAATCGCCGCCCACGCTGGTGATGTTGCAAGGGGACTTAACGGCGCCTCGGAGAGAGACGAAAGGCTCAGCGCCGCGCGCGCGAATCTTGACTGGAAAGTGCATCTGGCTGAATCTCTCGATTCCAAGACAGCAGAAGCCATGCACGTCGAAGCCTGCAGAGAAATCGGAGTTGACGAGTTGCCTTCCGCGGATTACTTAAAATGGTTAATAGTCCTACACATGCACTCGTCAGGCGAATTCCTCGTTCATATTCTGATTACTATGCCAAGAAGAATATTAAAATCTCCCCGGGCATTTCAGAACGCCAGCAAGATAGATACGTTCAGGTGCTTCAAGACGCCGGCCTTAGAGTTTCCTATCTGTCTGCCGACGAGACGAAACCTGACTGCGTCTTCATCGAAGATACAGCTTTCATCTGGCAAAATCACGCACTTATCACAAGGATGTGTCCAGAGCGCGAAGGCGAGCAGAAAGCAGTCGAGGAAACGCTGAGACATACACATACTATAACTCACATCCCGTCAGTCGCCAGGCTCGAAGGAGGGGATATTTTTCATACCGAGAACACTACCTACGTCGGAGTCTCTTCCAGGACAAATAATCTCGGTGCAGAGTGTCTCAGGAATTTTCTCAAGAAGTTCGACAGGCCTGTAGTAAAAGTCCCTGTCGAGAAATGCCTTCATCTCAAGAGCGGCATCACCTATATAGGTGACAACACCTTAGTCGCGGTTCCCGACTGGTTCGATATGGAACTTTTCGACGTGGAAAACATAATCTATACACAGGAAGGCGAGGAAAGAGCGGCTAACTGCATGAGAATTCCAAACCACCTTCTCGTCCAGGAACAGTATCCTGAAACCGCTGATTTGTTAAGTAATTTTGCAAGTGAAAAAGGCCTCCAGCTCCATCTGCTCGAAACAACAGAATTCGCAAAAGCCGACGGCTCATTAACCTGCCTGTCCCTTTTATGGTAGAATTTATTTTACCTAATTTTTTAAGCTGCTTTTTTAAAGAGATTGTATCACGTTTTCTCTTTCAACACTGATTTTATCGAGATTTTCCTGAGCCTGCTGTTGTTTCTCTGTTTCGCCTGTTGTTGTATAAAGTTTAACCATTTCGGAAAGTGATTTTTGTTGAATAGCATAACCTATCATTTTTACATTTAATGTAATTTCAGGATCACGATTAATCAATCTGCCAAATTCCAGCGTGGTTATAAGATATTTTTCAGCTTTTTCATATTGCTGATTTGAAATAGCTGTTTGAGCATCTTCCCATATTTTTAAGCATAAGTCCCTTACCTGGTTTGACATATTTACGAGTTCCTGCCTGACTTTCTGCTGCTCATCAAGTTTTAATTGGGCAAATTCCTTCTCTTTCAGATAGAAGAAGTACATCTGCTCTGAAAACTTAAAAGGCTGACTCCAGTCAACACTCAACAAAGTTTCTATTGCCTTATCCTGGTTGCCATTGTTCCAAAACTCGATGCTTTGTTGAATCTTATCAGCTTCTGATGTTGAATCAGTTCTCTGGATGGTTTCTTTTAAACTGTTTTGATATGCCAGGGTATAACCTTCCGGGATTTTCATACTGAATAACTCTGGATCGAGTTCCACATCAAGAATGAAATTGCTCATTACCTGAGTTGCAGATTCCGAAGGATCTTTCGGATTATACCTCGTAATTTCTACTCGAATCGGAATACCATTTTTGCTGTTCGCCCAGACAACTATGTCACTGGAATAACTATTATTTTGCTGCTTAACCTTAAATCCGATTGCAGAAACGCCATCGATTTCTTTTTCCCCGAGAGATATTTGAGTTCCATCCTGAAGATTCCACAAATTTTCAATTGGATTGATAAGCATATCAATTGGCCCGTCTTCATCAGGCATTCCTTGTGCTTTTCGAAATTCTTTCATATCAATAACTGTCTTTTGACCATGATAAATTACGATGCTTTCATCAGTGCGTAAATTAGAAATTGAAGTAAATCTGCCCATCAGCTCAGGATCATCATATCTCATCAGGCCTGGCTGAAGTATCATACACTTTCCTGTATGTTGAGATTGTCCTTCGAAGGAGGTGGTTAAATCGAAAGTGTAGCTTTTATTATGTATTTGGTCTAACACTTCAGCAAATGCAACACTTGATATCGAATTCGAGCCGGTGAAGACTTTTAATGCTATTGCGACTATTCCAAAGATAATAATTCCAGCCGCTATTTTGAATATTCTGCTGTCCATGATAATCTCTCCCATTGATGGACCGGAGCTTCTGCGCTCGGGAATGTGTTCTCGTTCCGGCTCTGGCTCGATTTTCGGTGCTTTGACAGAATTTACCAGCTTCTCGCGCAGACGCTCGTGGTCTTTGTTGAATATTTGATACGCTTTTTCTAATTGTTTTTCCAATGGCGTTTTCATTGGACATCCTGACTTTCTTTAGATAACAATATTGCTAAGTTTTTCCGCGCCCTTTCGAGCACGCGATAGAATCCCGACCTTGAGAGTCCAAGTACCTTTCGGGCGTCGTCAGCGGAATTTTCCTGAAGATAAAATATATGCAGAGCAAGTCTTTCCTGGATGGGCAGAGTTCTTATTTTGTCGCGAAGAAGCTCCAACTGTCCATCGTTGGACTGTTTATTCGCGGCGGCGTAGTTTTCACTCAGACCTGCATGTTTTTTCTGCGTACGCGAAATCTGTCGCTGCCATTCCTTGCATCGCAATCTTGCTATTGCGACAAGCCATCTTCCGAAGAGTTCTGGCTCGCGCAGGTTCTCCAGCTTTTCGAAAGCTCTCATAAAAACATCCTGCGCAAGGTCCTGCGCATCAGCAAGGTTGCCTGTCGTATCGAAGCAGACTGCTCTTATTAGCGGCGCGTAGCGGTCGTACAACTCTTTAAAAGCCGCATTTTCGCCCTCGAACACAGCTTCAACCAACATTTTATCACTCGATGTCGTCAACCCGGAATCCTCAAGTCTTGGCATTTCTATCTACTATAGTGACCTCAGAAGGCGATTTGTCTATCCTAATTTAAAATTTT
>JARRRJ010000393.1:0-5164 GCA_037380865.1 Sedimentisphaerales bacterium | reverse complement strand
ATAGACACGGTGACCCCGAACCAGGCCGGCAATGACGCCATCGTGGATATGGACGATAAAAGCACCGTAAGCGAAAACACCGCCGACATCGGCGGCGGCATCTACAACTTCGGCACGGTGAACCTGAACGACAGCAGCAGTGTCAACAAAAACACTGCCGACACCGGCGGTGGCATCGTCAACCAGGGGGTAGTGAACCTGAACAGCAGCAGCAGTGTCAACTGGAACAATGCCTACGACGGTGGCGGAATCTTCAACCGGGGGATAGTGAATCTGAATAGTAGCAGCAGTGTTAACCACAACAGTGCCACCGAGGACGGCGGAGGCATTTTGAACTACTACGGCATAGTGAACCTGAACAACACCAGCAGCGTCAACCGCAACAGTGCCTACGACGGAGGCGGTATATTCACCACCGGGATGGTCAATCTGAACGACAGAAGCAGCATTAACAGAAACAAAGCAGAAGACCACGGCGGCGGAATCTACATTGATGAGTCATCCGGCGGCGCGTTGAACCAAAATGGAGGCAGCATCCTCCACAACGACCCGGGCAATATTTTTATTTTCTCCTAACCAAAATTCGGAGTATAACCATTGCCCTTATAACGTGCGTGCAGGTGCGTACGCAAACCATTAAATCACCTGCTCAACGTGATACTGTTTTTGACAATCTTATCTACGGCTTCTCGCGTCAGCGGTGCAGGGTGAAGTTTGCCCTGGGCCCAATCGTCTTTGAGGTCAGCATATCCGGCACTGCCGGGTATTTCTGATTCTCCGACCGGCAGAATTGTCATGGCAAGGTCAGGATTATTCATTGGGACAAATTGTGTATAACTCTGGTTTTGCTGAGAAAGAATCGTATCGCCGTCGGTGCAATACAGGGCGGGTTTTTCAATATCAAACTGTCCATCAAGTGAACCAAAACCGTCCAGGCTGCCGTGGAATAAAAGTTTCTGCCGGGTTATTGAACGCTGGTACAGGCTTGTCCATTGTTCAGCATCTCGCCCGAGTCTCTGAGTCGTTCGCCATGCGTTGGATAATACGGAATCGATATATTGAATCTCTCCTGCATCAAGTGATGCCTGTGAATCTTGTTTAATGCGTTTAGTTAAAGAGCCCAGAAAACGACACAGTCCGGTTTGTCCGCCGCCGTAATCAGCGGCAAGTTCGGTGTTTCCAATTCTGAACATTGTGTCGATATTGGATGCCAGAGCTGTGCCACGGATTCGATTATCCATATGAGAGCCCTGCTCACGCCATGATTCCAGGTATTTCAAAGCTTCAAGAGCAGCTTCGGAGAGTTCAGCCTTATGTTCATCACGAATGTAATAGCCCAGTGCGACGATGTCTCGCCGGGATGGATCTACTGTATCGTAGTGAATATTAAGAACATCTTCGGGCGTAAATCTTTCTTTTCCGGCAATCAGCTCCCGCAGACGCTTGGAGCGTACTGTATCGCCAAGCGAGCCTGTGGAGTTGCCGAGAGGTATATTGTAAAATGAACCAATCGGCCTGTGATTAGCAGAGAAGAGAAAGCCGTTTTTTGGATTAATTACGTGAGGGAGCAAATCGTGCGGAACAATTCCCTGCCAGTCGTTTTTTGTCGTCGAGCCATCCTGAGCAATGCCAAGGTCTGTAACTCCAGGCGAGCGCAGCGGCTGAGCGAGAGCGGTTCGATAGCCAATGTTACCCTCTTTGTCACCAAAAAGAATATTAATACTTGGGAAACGCCATCCCTCGAGCGCTTTGTCAAATTCGTTAACATTTCCCGCACGCATCATTGCAAATCCGCCCTGAATCGTATCACGATCGGTTTCGCATATTGGAATACGTTTAACTGCCACTTGTCCTTCCTGCGGCTGCGCGAATGCGAACTCAGTTATAACCGGTCCAAAATCTGTTTGGCGAATAGTAATCGATTGATCCTGCCCTCCCTTGACATGAATAGTTTCCTGCCATACTTTCATTGGTTTCCATTGACCATCAACGCTGTACTGGTCAGGTTTATCCTGAGATGTTTTTAAACGAAACAGATCAGCTTGGTCAGCTCCGAGCGCTGTCACGCCCCAGGCTACATGGTCAGAAAAACCTATGAGGATAAGAGGTGATCCAGGCACACCTATACCCCTTGCATTGAAAGTCTCACCTTTGATATGGTATTCATAAAACAGGGACGGATTAGTGACAGGCGTCTGGGGATCACTCATCAAAATAGCTGAACCGGTAGAAGTTTTATCCTTTCCTATTACCCATGCGTGACTAAACTTCGGAGATTCCGTAGTATTGTCACTACTCTGTTGCGGCTGAATATCAAATCCGTGTGCTTTCATATAGTTGTTGACTTTATCAATCCATTCTTGAGATACATCTGTTCGCTGAATTACTGCCGCAGAATCGTCCGGCTTGTTGTTCGGCTGCCTTGCAGGCCGCCGGGTTTGTATATTACGGCCATTACGGTCCATTGCTCTCTGCAGTGGATTTGTCTGATTGCGCCAGGCAATAAACTCACGTGTCCCGTCTGTTCCGAAAAACTGACCGACATGCCACCACGAAACGATACAATCTGCAGGCGTCCAAGCATCGGGTTTTAGATCGTACTTGCTGAACATAGGACTGAGTTTATCAGGATTATTTTTTATATAATAGTTAACTCCTTCACAATAAGCTTCCAGCAATTTGTACGTTGGAGAATCGATGTTCTTCGCGACTTCCTGAGCTGCTCTGTAAAAGCCAAACGTACGCATTTTTCTATCACTCTGCGCAGACGTATCCTGACGATTATTCTTGGGAACGTCTCCGATAACCTCAGCAAGACGTCCCTGAATTATCCGCAGGTTGTAAAACATTTGAAAAGCACGATCTTGCGCTGTTACATATCCCAGTCCGTACATGGCGCCTGTATCACTTGTACTGAATATATGGGGAACCTCCCACTGATCTCGGATGATTTCGATGTTTTTTTCGGATGTCAAGCTTGTTTGTGTCGGCGTCGCAGTTTCAGGATTGTTTTGTTGTGCAAAACTCGTAGTAAGAAGAAATGCTGAAATGACAATTACTATAATCGAAAAGTTTTCTCTCATATATATTCTCCGAACCATAAATTCGATTGCCGATATATACGAGTTATGAAAAAAGATAAAGACAGAATATTTCAGTTGATAGGCAGACTCACAGTTCAGTTCGCGACTATGGAACATCGCTTGCAGGGACTTCTCGAATCGCTTATGGGAAACGGAAATAGTCTTGTCGGACCTCTTTTCATACACAATATGTCACTTGCGGTTCTGCTGAAAAAAATCAGTGTTCTGGTTAACTGCCGAATCCGGGATGACTCCCAGCTTCTTTTGAATGTTGAGAGAACTATCAAGAGATTAAATGATCTTCGCGAGGAAAGAAACCTCCTCATACACGGCGATTGGAAAATAAAAGATTCAGGCTCCAGCCGCATAATTGTTCGCGATTTCAAAATGAAGTACGTGGAGGGAGTTTGGCAGGAATTCACGGATATCAGCTTTACCGAAAAGAAACTCACTACTTTAAATCGCAAGCTTGAAGGACTTGGCAGCGAGGTCGATTATATTGTGCGCAGACTCGAAGAAATCCCGGCTGTAGTGAAGACATGTAATTAAATTGTTCTTCGCAAGTTAAGAATCGTTTTTTTATAATATTTCCCTAGCCCGTGACGCGCATCTCTTTATTAATCTTTGTAGCTTCTCATCCACTCCGGCCATTTATCGCTCGCGACATTTGCTGCTTTTGTCCAGGGACCGCTTGTATTGAAATTCTTCGACCATTTTAATTTCCACAACTCTTTCAATCCGACCTTCCTTACGGACCAGTCCATGAACAGGCAATTGATAAAGCCGTTGTGACGATCGATACAGAAAGGACTCATCCCGTTATTTCCTATTGTAGGCTGCGTAGCCGCCTGTTCCTGACTCGCAGGCGGAGCATCGGTCGGATTCGGAAAGCTTGCCCAAAGGGCGCAATCCAGCATTATTGGTATATTGCTCGTGCCTTTCTGAAATGTATTTGCCCAAACCTGGTCGGGTGAGCGCTCGCCATGGTAACTTTCGTAACCCGACACTTCGCTGTATGCGGGACTATAGCCGTTCAGGCCGTAGCTTCCGGCGCGATATGTATGATTCGGACAATACCATGCCTGGAATGTACCCCCTGCGCCGGTAGTACTGGTCATTTTCGTCGCAGACGGGCAAAATATTTTATATTCGTCGTAATTGTCGTGATAATACGCAAACTGTTGTATCCTGCACCTGTCCCACTCGTCACGCTCCCTGTCCCTCAGGCGTCCTTCGTTACTCTCGGCCAGCGTCGCGAAGAGAAATCCCCATTGACGAAGATTTGCCTGGCAGGCGACGGCACGCGATTGTTTCTTTACGCGCTGAAGAGTAGGAAGCAAAATCCCCATCAACAATGCGATAATAGCTATAACAACCAACAATTCGATGAGAGTGAAAGCATTCCTTTTGTTCATACAGTTATCTCCTGAGCACCAGGAATATTACGAGCTACTATTCTGCTTTTCTATATTGTACAATCCTAAAACAGCGAAACAAGCAGAAAAAGGAGTGAGAGACCCGTGTTGTGGGACCTCATTACCGCGATTTGTCAGGAATTGAGAAAAAAGTGGGCCGGGTTGGATTCGAACCAACGTAGGCTTACGCCAATGGGTTTACAGCCCATCCCCTTTAGCCACTCGGGCACCGACCCTTTTTTCTAATGGTTAAATTAGACCAAAACCATAAGATAAACGCTCACAATGATATTGTCAAGTAACAATATTGACTTTTCCTTCGATGGGGTGTGCTTCATAATTGCGGGTAGAATTTTTGTGCGTCCCGGTGCTTTCCCGGCCATAATTCGTCGCGTTCCTTTATATGTTTGAGTAGGATGCTGTTTCGATTCACGATCATTATTGAACTCAGTACGGGTATATGTTTGATGCAACAGATTTGGATATTCTGGTGTTTAGGCAGCTTAAAGATGAGGTCATCGACTGATTGCAAGGGAAGAATAAAAAAGGTTGCATAATTTATTGGATTATTGTAGAATATAGCTGGGTTTAGGGGGTCATTGCACCTACGCCCGGCGAATGGTGTTTTTGGAGAAAAGGTGATTATGTCAGGTATGTTTTATTCAT
>JARRRJ010000392.1:0-4944 GCA_037380865.1 Sedimentisphaerales bacterium | reverse complement strand
CGCGGCAAGTTTTGGCGAGACATTTTTTCCTGTTTTTATTAAATATATACGATTATTGAAAGAGCCATGCTGTATAATCGAGCCGTCGAGAAGTGTTTCTATCTTGTCCGGTAGATAATCAGTCATAAATCTTCCTTAGTCTGTTCCAGAATATCATTTATGCGTCCTTTTTCCACCACGCGGCCCTCTTTCATGAACACGCCTTTTTCCGCTGTTTTCCTCGCGAAAGGCATATCGTGCGTCACGATGATAAAGCTCGTATCGGATTGAAGCTCAAGCAGCCATTGAGTAAATTCAGACGTTGTCTCTACATCGAGAGCGCTCGTAGGCTCATCCAGGAGCATAAACTTGGGTCTCAGCATAAGTCCCCTGGCTATAGCTGCTCTCTGTGCTTCCCCACCGCTGATTTGTGAAGGATAATTATCGGCGAGATTGGAAATCTTCAGTCGCTCGAGCATTTCCATCGCGTCTCTTCGAGCTTCTTTTTCAGAGCGTCCCTGCACACGCTGAGGCGCGAGCATCATATTTTCCAGAACGTTCAGATGAGGAAATAAATTGAGTCCCTGAAAGACTACTCCAAGCTGCCCGCGAAATGTCATTTCATCCATATCTAAAATGTTATGACCATCCAAAAGAATAGTTCCCTCCTGCGGCGTAAGAAAACGGGCGATACAGTTTAAAAGAGTAGTTTTTCCCGAGCCAGACATACCCATAATTGCGAAAATATTTTCCTTCGGAAAAGTAATACTCACATCCCTGAGCGCTTCAGTCCCGTCTGCGTAGGTAAAGGATACGTTTTTAACTTCAATCACCTTCGAATCCCCTCGCTTTTATTGTTCGTTCGATTCTGCCCGAGATTTTCATAAGAGGAAATGTCACTGCAAAGAACATCAGCGCGGCTATCAGGTAATATACCCGCGGCTCGAATGTAATGCTTATGATAGATTGCGCCTCGCGTATCAGTTCGGGAATGGATATGATTGAAATAAGAGCGGTATCTTTTATGAGCGCAACGACACAATTCATAAGCGGCGGAATAGCTATGCGAAACGCCTGAGGCCAGATGACAAACCGGAATCGGTCAAGTGAGGAAAGTCCGAGTGCTCTTGCCGCCATACTCTGTCCCGGATCGACACTCATCAATCCCGAGCGGACTACTTCAGCCATGTAAGCCATAGCACATACTCCCAGTGTCAATATCGCCGCGGGAATCGGTCGAAGACCAAGGCCGAGCCATACGAAGAGCAATTGTATCAGGACAGGCGTTCCCCTGATAAAGTCAACGAAGGACCTTGCAACAAAATGTGGAATTGCTCCAACGGAATTGGGATACGCAAGCAAGAGACCCATTGGTATTGACAGGATAAAGCCAAGTATGATAGAACCAAATGCAACTCCAAGGGTGATAGAAAAACCTCTCAACAACTTTATTACTATAACCGAAGTTTTCATCTTGCCTGAGGATGCCAGGTTCTCGGCACTGGAGCCAAAATATTTATTATGTATTTTATCCAGGGTTCCGTCTTTTTCCATGCCGCTGAGTGCTTTGTTAATCTGCTCAAGAAGACTCGTATCGTCCTTGCGAACCGCGATTCCTATTCTCTCTTTGTAGAGCAGCTCTCCCACTGGCACAAAGGGACGCTTCGCCTGCCTTATCTGCCATGTGCCCACGAGTTTGTCTGTTACAAATCCTGTTATCCTTTTTTGTTCGAGCATCTCGAATATTTCCACGCTCGATTTAAAAGTGACAACTTTTATGTCCGGAAAATTCTCTTCGAGAAAATGCTGATATGTTTCGCCGAGGACAGTAGCGATTCTCAGCCCGGCGCATTCTTTAATCGAATATATTTTCGAAGGATTGTCCCTGTGCACAAAAAGCTGGGCGCCGGAAATATAATAAGGCTCGGAAAAGTTAACTCTTTCCTGTCGCTCGGGTGTGATTGCCATCGAACCGATAATAGCATCATATTTGTTTGCGAGAAGACCTGCAAGAATCCCGTCCCATTCCGTAGCGATAATAGTCGATTTTTTACCGAGCCGGGAGGCGATTTCGCGCGATACATCGACATCAAATCCCGCAAGCTCCCCCTGCTCGTTATAATAGCTGAAAGGCGGAAACTTGCCGGTCAGTGCAGTGACAAATTCCCCACCTGTCTCTGCCGCAATTGCCGGTCGAGTAATAAAAACCGACAGCAGAGTCATAGATATAATTATAACTCTACCTATCGACAATCTTGCCACGTCTATGATCTCCTTTTATGACGCGAGTTATTTTCCGGAACCAGAGCGATATCTTCATTGTAATCTGCCAGTAGTCTTTCCAGTCCCACAGCCCGATACTCGGCAGCATCATTCAAGACAAGCTGAAGGTCACATTCGTCGCAATTTCTGTCACAGAAAGTTGGCTCATAAGAATCCGGCTCTTTGTATGTTGTTATAACTCCTTCATAATTTCTCAAAATTACTTTATTGGTTGACCATGAAATCAGGTAGTGCGGCATGATAGGAATCTTTCCGCCGCCACCGGGTGCATCAATTACATACGTTGGTACACAAAATCCACTTGTATGTCCAATCAGACTTTCGATAATTTCAATTCCCTTGCCGACAGGCGTCCTAAAATGTGCCAGACCTTCGGAAAGGTCACACTGGTATAAATAGTATGGCCGTACCCTGTTATAGACCAGTTTATGCACGAGGGATCTCATTATCCTGGGACAGTCATTAACACCGGCCAGCAAGACAGACTGGTTGCCGAGAGGAATTCCGGCATCTGCAAGTTTTGCCAGCGCTCTTCTCGAAGAACGTGTCAGCTCACGAGGATGATTGAAGTGCGTGTTAATCCAGAGCGGGTGATATTTTTTGAGAATTTCAACCAAATCATCAGTGATACGATAAGGAAGAACCACCGGTGTACGAGTGCCAATTCTTATAATTTCCACATGCTCAATAGCACGCAACTCGGAAAGAATCCAGTCGAGCATATCATCAGAAAGCAGAAACGGGTCTCCACCGCTTAGAAGAACATCGCGGACTCGCGGGGTTTTTCGTATATATTCGATGCCGAGCATGATTTGTTCCTCATTCGGTATTGAATCAAGGTCACCTACACGTCTTTTGCGTGTGCAATGCCGGCAGTACATAGAGCACGTCCGGGTATCTATGCGTTATTCCCGGCACAGGGCTGTCTTTATCCTCATGCAGGGGGTCTGACATCTCCGAACGTGTAATTAGAAGCTCCAAAGGTGACGGAAAAGACTGTTTGAATACCGGGTCGTTGAGAAGATTATCTGTGTCGATTAAAGACAGATAATACGGAGTTATGGACATGGGAAATCTCTTTACAGTCTTTTTGAAATCTTCCTGCACTTCGTTAGGCAGTTCTATTCCGAGAAGTCTCTGAAAAGTCTCCAGGTCGCGGATACAATGCTTTATCTGCCATCTCCAGTCGTGCCAATGCGAGCTTGTTGTACCTGAGTCTATAGTTTTTATAATATTCTGTCTGTTATCTTTTAAGTATTGAGCAGTCTCTGAGTTCATTAAATAAGTACTCCCTTTAGAAATATTTTGCGGTTATGTGGTTTGAGAAAGGGAGATTGTTTTAATAGAAGGCCTGGTCTTCTTCGAGTATGCTTACAGCAATATCGGAAAATATTTTTACAACTAACCTGTCTTGCTCTGTCAAAACGTACCTTTCATAATTTTGTATTTTGGCCTGCGAAATACTTTTCGAAATTCTTAACCTTGGGCGGTTTTTTGCCTTGCGCCGGAAGTATTTGATGGCTTTCTGCTCTCAAGCGTTCCGCCTGAGATTCTACGCCGCCGGGGTATTTAGGGTTCAGGCTGCCGTCGGATTTTAGAACCCGCCAGTATGGAGTGACACGCTTTTTCCCCGCGCGTAGTTCTTCTTCTGCGACTTCGGCGCAAATTCTGATGAATATGCCTGTCGTAATTGGACATGTGGATTCAGCATTAAATTCTTCTGCCAAATTTTCTCTTATCTGATGAACTGTGATTAGTTTTCCCTTTTTCACAGTTCTTATGACTTTATCAACAAGAAGAGGTGTGGGCACAAGAACTCTTGTGCCCCCGAACGTCTTCTTCCATTTTTCGGGACCGTCAACTACCTTTGGCAGTCCTTCAGGCGGTTTCTCTAATTTTTCCCGCCAGGTTTTTCGAGTTTTAGATTTATTTGCCATTTTTTTGAACGCAGGCTGGAAACCCGCGACACGAGTCACGATTATACTGTTTTCGTGTGTCTCGGCATTGCAATAGTCCCCGTTCTTGCAACGTTCTTAATACCGTATGGCCTGCACATATTGATAAAAGCCTCGATCTTGTCTTCCGGCCCGCTCACTTCAATCATAATGAATTTCTGGCCAATATCAACAACTTTTGCTCTGAAAACTTCTATTAAGGCAAGGATTTCGGGCCTTTGCTCCGGCGTACATGACACGACAATCAGCATTAAATCGCGTGCTACTACAGGCTGGCCGACAAAATCCTGAACCTTTACTACAGGGACAATCTTGGCAAGTTGTTTGCGAACCTGCTCGACGATCCTGTCATCGCCAATGACAACAATAGTCATTCTGCTCAGATCCGGATCCTCGGTTCGACCAACAACAAGCGAGTCAATGTTAAAGTTGCGTGCGGCGAACATTCCCGCGACGTGAGCCAGGACACCCGGTTTATTTTCAACTAAAGCGCTTATTATATGTTTCATGTCAAATCAACCTTTCCAGAATATCGAGTCCGTTCATTTCGTTAAGGCTCTTGCCGGCCGGAACCATTGGCCAGACGTTTTCTTCCGGCTCAACCCTGAAATCAACAACGCAAGGCTGTGTTTCCCTGAGCATTTGTTCGATTGCTTTTGGAACGTCGGTTTTCTTTTCTACAGTCATCCCTATCGCTCCCATCGCCTTGGCCAGAGCTTCGTAATTT
>JARRRJ010000391.1:0-3243 GCA_037380865.1 Sedimentisphaerales bacterium | reverse complement strand
TTGAGAGCTCGTTGGAGGTGCACTCGCTCCAAGATGCCTTCTCTATTCTGCTGACCGATCTGCTCAAAGGGAAGCTTGGCTTCGATGGCGTTATCGTCTCGGATGCAATCGGCATGGCCGCGATTCTCAAGAAATGGCCGCTGCCAAAGGCCTGCGCTATGGCCATCAATGCCGGCTGCGACACCATCCTGCTCAAAGCCGACGATGAATCCCGGTCTCAGTGCTTCTTTGGAATCAAGCGCGCCGTGGAAACGGGCGAACTGCCCGAAGAACGTCTTAACGATGCAGTATCGCGCCTGTTGCGTATGAAATACGACCAGGGCCTTTTCAAAACCGCCAGCAAGAACGACCCGAAAAAGGCGCAATCTTATAACTTGAGCAAGCCTGTGGTCGATCTCTGCTGGGATACTTCCAGAAAAGCCCAGATTATTGTTCGCAACAACAAAAAGACACTGCCTCTGAATAAGAACAAGAAAATCATGGTGATCGAGCAGCGTATACCGTACGAATTTGTCGGTAAAGATCCCTATAATCATACCCATGTGTTCTGTGAAGAGATGTACAAGTATGCCAAGGACCTTATCCTTGTTGATACAGGTTTCGCCGCTACAGCTGAAGAGATTAAAGAATGTCTTAAACTCGCAAAGCAGGCTGACGTGGTGGTTATGACGAACTATTACGCGCGAATCGTCAAAACAGGCAACAACCAGTTACTGGCACGCAAACTCAAGGCAGCCGGACACAAGGTCGTGGTGGTTACCAACTATCCTTACATCGAAGGTACGACCAGGGAAGCCGACGCTGTCGTTTGTAATTTCAGCGGCACTCCTGATTCTATCAGAATTTCTGCCGGTGTGCTCTTCGGTAAAATCCAGACATCGAAGTCCACTAAGATGCCGGTCAATCTCAAAGGTCAGAAAGCAACGCCTGTGAAGAAACTGAAAGCCGCAAAAGCCAGCCCATTGAATCTATCATTTTGTTAGCAGTTTAAAAATGAAGATTGTTCCTGCTAACGGGAGGAAAGGAAATTAAAAATGCCAAAAAAATACAGCTTGAATATGAGTGATGTTTTTACAATTAAGGGAAAGGAAATTTCCGACGTTTACGTCAGGAACAGAATGAAAGTACATTTCCAGGGAATGTCGAAAACCCTTTTATTTCCACATACCATTGCCATTCAGGGCGCACCGACCTGTTCGATAGGACTCTCTCCCGAAGGTTTATACAACAGGGTGAATAATGCCGGCAGACTGATTATGTTAAATAAAAACGATGTCCAGTTTGCCTCTGCTCCGTTCATCTTCGTCGATGACAAATCTACTATGCTCACGACAAAAAATCCCGAGAAGGTCGAAGGCCAGGATGACATGCCTGCCATGAGAAATTACTATCATGAGCCTATCGATGAAAAAAACGTCTCGATTTCAATTGCCACTCCTTCGCTTGAAATGGCTTACAAGCTGGGGAGAGTAACCGTCACTCGAAGATTAATATCTCCCTTTTTTGCCGAGAGAGAGCAGGCTCTTATGCCTCTCGGTGTGGAAGAGTTCGAGGTAAATAACGCAGGTAACAAAGCAGTTGAAGTTATCCTGGTTGTTCCAAGACCATCTCTTGTTAATCTTCAGGAAAAGGAATTGAAACCAACGGATCAGGATACTGTTTATGTGTGTTCGACTCCCGTCAAAGGCCATATACATAAGGAATTCGAATCTTCCGGCGTCAAAGGCGTTGTAATGGCAAGTAAAGAATGTAAGGACAGGATGGTTATCGCCGCACCTCGTATGAAGGGTGTTTCAATTGATACGAATCCTTATTTCTGTCTGAACTTCCTAAAGCAGGATTTACTGGTCAACGAAGACGGCAGCTTTTATCGCAAGAGAGAGCCTCTCGTGAACCAGGATTATGGAGCCGCTATTAGCTTCAAATTTAAACTGAAACCGAAAGCGACTGTGAAAATTCCCGTTGCCATAGCGATGGATTTCCCGCAGCAGAGATATATCGACGGAAAAACTTTCGAGCGTAAATATGTGAAAAGCTTTAAGAATGAAAAAACAAGAGCTGTAGATATGGTAAAACTGGCCTTACGCAATTACACCAAATGGCTGGACAAAACGATGACAATTCAGAGCAGGATATTCAATATAATAAGAAAAAATCCTGCCTACAAAAATGATAAGGTCGGCGCATTAAGATTGGCGCGCTTGATTTTCAACGAATTTAGTTTTCCTCTGTCAAACGCCGCTGTCTGGATTGAGGATAAAAAAGGCAATGACGTAGCAAGATTTCTCGAATGCTTCGATTATGCTTATATCGATCCCTCGGATGTGGACTGGTATTCGATGGTCCTGCTGGTACTTTTCCCGGACATAGAAAAAGAGCTGTGTCAGAGTTTCATTAATTCGATTAACAGGGAAAATGCGAACAAGCGCTACTATCATTGGCATGCACATAAACTCGAAGCGAAAAGGCATTTCGAGGACCATCCCGAGGCGTATGAGGGATATTCACTGACCCAGATATACGATGAGATCAAGGTTAAGGGCGCTGTCTCTCACGACGTAGGTGCGATGCCTAAGGGACATCCTCTTCGTAACGTTAGTGATTATGCGTGGTACAATGACAACTACTGGATTGACCTTTTCCCGAAGCTTACAACGAGAGTGCTCAGGAATGTCAAGTTCACAGGAGATACGGATTTCCTGAAGAAAAACTGGAAAACGCTTAAATTCGGATTCGAGCATCTGATGACGCACGACCACGATGGCGATGGAATTCCCGAGGGAAATCCCGGAGAAGTGAAGAATACTTTCGATAATCTCACTCTCTTCGGTGTTGATTCCTATGATGCAACGAGCTTCATGGCATGCTGCAAGGTAATGTCTTTAATGGCAGACATAATGAAAGATAAAATAGCAAAAAAAGAATATGAAAAAGCGCTTACGAAAGCTTCCGCTGAATTCGAAAAGTTATGGAGAGAAAAGAAAAACAGCAATGGCACAAAACTGGCGTATTACCTGACCTGTTACGACCAGACTAGCGGCGAGGAAAATACCGATGTCTGGCTCAATCAGCTTGATGGGATTTGGGCGCTTATCGCAATCGGGGAAGAACCTTTTATACCAGCAGACAGAGCCAGAAAAATCCTCAAGACGATTTACGACAATAACCGTACAACTATGGGCTGGGCCATGTGCCGCACAGAAGATGGCGGCCAGGTCGAATCAGAGCAGGGTCAGGACGTTT
>JARRRJ010000390.1:0-3244 GCA_037380865.1 Sedimentisphaerales bacterium | reverse complement strand
GGTATTATTATTTTGTAATAGGAAAGGTAATAAATCCTGTCCTAAAAAAAGGAGGTGATTAGTAATGTTGAGATTTAGACCGTGGTTCAATATCTTAGCAGGAATATGGGCTTTTATTACAGGATACTGGGTTTTAGTGCAGGTACCGATTAACCTCTTTATTCTCGGTGTGGTGATTGCCATCTTCGGATTCTGGACCTATGAATACGAATGGCAAGGCATTATCAACGGGTTGATCGGGCTATGGCTTATCGTTTCCGCCTTTATCCCGACACTGATTGTACCTATTAACCTGTGGATTACCGGAATTGTCGTTGCAATATTGGCGATTTGGCGACTCATCAGTGTTTCGACGGTCCACCATCCGCATCTTCCGGAACATCCGGCAGTGGGATAAATCCTGTAAAGGCCGCATAAACGGTAAAACCTGCTATGCCAGCCGATGAGATCGAAAAATCTCACCGGCTGTAATTTTATATCCGGCAATATTTCCCTATTTCCAAAACAGATCCACCAGCAGGACCATTCAGGAAAACAAGACTGATGATAATTGTATGGTTCTCGTCGCCTATTAGATAAAGAAAAGCTAACGGTAGATCTGACCTCTTATTCCTATTTAAAATTCAATATAAAATATGCCTGCTGCCGCGTATCTTATTTTTTTATTGGCTAAACACTATACCAAAAAGGATAGTGCACCAAATAATAGCCATTATAATTAAACTCACTAAAACTGCTGCTGACCCAATATCTTTAGCCATCCCTGATAATTCATTACGTTCAAGGCCGATTCTATTAATAGTTGTTTCGATTGCCGAATTCAATAATTCAATTACAATCACGAAGAGGACGCTAACTATTAATAGAATTTGCTGTATTAAAGTCTCACCAAGCCATAAGGCAATAGGGATGGCGAGTGCTAATAGTATGCATTCTGAACGAAAGGCTTCTTCGTTCCTCCAGACTGCCTTTATTCCTTTCAAGGAATTCTGTGTGGCAGGAATGAGCCGCTTTATACCAAAAAGTTTAATGGCTTTAACCTCACTGAAATGTTGTTTTTTGACAGACAAATAATGTTATACGTAAATTTCAATTTTGATGAGCAAGTTTCATATATTTTTGGGCGTTTACCTATAGATAAAGCCGGCAACTGCACGTAACTTGCCACTATCTGGAATCCGGCTGGCTTTAATCTCTTTCCATGTGTGATGGATATCTTGACCTGCAACGGCGAAATGGCGTCTCGCTCTCAGTTAATATTGGCAGGATCTCAACGGTTAAGGTATTTCCGAACTGTATGAACTTTCAGCCTAAAAGATGATTTATAGTTGTCTTTCGTCCCTTCAATTGATGGAACTTACAACCTGGACTGGCGGACTTTGTTTACTACTCCCTTGTAATACTCGTACTTGAGAGACTTTTTGATACGAAGCACCGCTACCGTTTTGGTGAACTTACTATTACCGAAGCCTCTTTGCCCGGACTCGTATCTGTGTAGTCGTATAAGCAGAATGAGGTCGGCCTTGTTTGCTTCCAAAACCTTCTGGAGAAAGTCAGTTTTACACACTAGCCGGACACCAGTACTTCCGCCTTCCTCATAGGGCATTTGATAGCCCCACGCGTCTGACACTGCAGCCAACTTGCGGTGCGGCAGTCGCCACGTACGGTTAAAGATGTCGCCGGATGACAATGAAAACTGTGAAGCGATCTTTGCGACGAGGTGGGGTCGCCGTTGGACCTCTATGACGCTGAGCGGATCGTACTCAGCGAGCCGACCAACCTCTGTTGTCGGTGTAACAATCCACGGCTCAAATCCTTCCTTTCTGTTACAAAATTAATCGTCGTTGTCATCGTAGCTACGGGTCGGAAGCCAGACCGAGAATGGGTCTTCGCCTATCAATTGCTCTGCGCGCACTTTCCCTTCACGCGTGGGCACCAAGGCAGAGCTGATATGAACGTCTATGCTATCTGGTGACTTCCAGTCGCCTTCTACCACAAGATCTGCGTTTATTTTAGTGGACGTGACCCCAACAAGCGCAAGCAGCTTGTCCTGATTGCCCGTCAAAACCAAGACCTTCTCTCCTTTCTCAAGGACATTTCTCTTCGTGTCGAGCGGCTGACGGTCCATGCCGTCCGAGAGCCAATAACCATCGCCCCGTGTAAGAAGGTAGTAGGAGAGCCATTCAGGCCAGCGCCCTTCGCCGTCATCGTTACCAATGGTTCTATGCGTCTTGAGCAGTTGACCCGCAACAAGGAGGAGCGCATGCCACCCAAGATAATGTCCGAATCCATTCATCCTTGAGGTGATGCCGACACTTCGTTGGCTTGCTCGTATATCGCGTCCGCCCTTCTCATACATACTGGTCACGGTGTTATCGAGTTTGCGCACCTCCTCGCTTATCGCATCCTGTACTTCCCAACCCGTCACAGCGAAAGCACTCGCGAGGCTGTGAACCTCATGCTTGTTAAAATCATATTCCAGATGAAACACGAATTCGGGTTCCGGCATGTCCTCAGGACGGGCCTTGTAGAAATCGTTGTAGCCACTGTGGGTTGTCTTCAGGGGTGGAAGTTGGGACTCGTTTATTGTCTCAAGACATTTCAGGTCTGATGGTGACATGCTCAATTCGTTTGCGGCATTGCAGGCTAAGACCGTCCTCGCGGCAAAATGGCGGATGGAAACATGCGGCTGTCGAGCGTTGGTTGCAATCGCGACAAGCTCATTGTGATGCTTAGCGATAGGACGTGGTGCATCAATCGCGATGCGTGCCAGCGCGATTAACAACCAGAGCCGTGCGTGTAAGTAGTAGAAAGCGAGTTCAGGCGCCTGAAACGCTTTGGAATCTTTCGCGGTTAGTTTATTCACCAGAGCATCTATGATTTCCCAGCGCTCAAATCTGGCAAAAGCACAGACACTATGCGCGGCAAGCCAGCGATCTGAGGCGCGTGGCGAACCGAGCATCTGCCACACAAGCCCTGCGGCAACGGCGATGTCGTCGGTCGCAGGGTACAAGCCATGCCTCCAAGACCCATCAACAACTGTCGATGTCAACTTGGCGGCACTACTATTGAGCAGTCTGCACAGCGCCTTTTGACCGAATCCGTCATCTGCTTTGTCACAGACGATCGTCGCTAGGCCTAACCAGGCGGAAGCAGGAACAGACCAATCAGGATAGGCGAATTGCATAATGAGACGAAGAGCCAACTCCGTAATTTCAACGCCGGTTAACTCCGAGAATTCCTT
>JARRRJ010000389.1:0-7982 GCA_037380865.1 Sedimentisphaerales bacterium | reverse complement strand
GCACGGCACAGAAGGCATTCCTGATTTTTCCTTCCATTATCGCGTCAATCGCGCAAGTCACCGAGCCGGCCGCCATGAGAGCGGCATCATAAGATTTCTCCGATGTGGGAGTATCCGGATCGAGGTAGCTTCCGCCGCTCTGACATACCTTGGCGACGTGCTCGATGTATTCGGGAGAATGGACTTTGTGAAGCCATTTCATTTGTACAGGCCGAACCGGTATATGCACAAGCTCGGAATACAAATTCTTTGCTTTGAGGTTATCTACTATTGCGATGAGTCTCTCGGGTCTTTCCGGATGGCTGGGAGTTGTCTTGTGTTCGAGAAAAATATTATCGAAAAGAAATCCTGTCTTGACATTTTCATTCGGGTCGCTTGTGTTTGTCATGTTTTGACCTTCCGCATCGGGCTCTTTTTCAACGGGAACATTTCTAACGCACCGAAAACCAATAGTGTCACTTGAGAGACATGTATCATCGAGAGACGGGTCGCTTGCTCGATATGCAGAGCGGCAGGTTTGTGCTGATGAACTCCAGGAGCCTCCGCGCAGGACTCTTTCTTTTCCTGTCTTCGGGCCTTTTGGATCGCGGTCGGAACTGTTTTTGTAATAGTCAGCCGCATACCAGTCATTGCACCATTCCGAGACATTTCCGTACATATCGTAAAGTCCCCACGGATTGGGCTTTTTCTGTCCCACCTGGTGAACCTTTTTGGATGAGTTGCGCTCGTACCATGCATAAGTTCCCAACTGGCGACTGTTATTGCCAAAGCTGTATTGAGTTTGCGTACCTGCCCGGCAGGCATATTCCCATTCCGCTTCTGTGGGAAGTCTGTAGCCATTGGCATCGAAATTGCATTCCCACGTTTTTTCGTCGTAGCATTCTTCGAGCCCTTCCGAATAGGAGCGGTCATTACAGTACATCGCGGCGTCGGTCCAGTTCATCTGGTTCAAAGGATTTTTAGGGTCTTTGAAGTGAGAAGGATCGGAAATCTGGTGCTTGCGAAACTCTTCCTGCGGCACCTCGTATTTATCCATCATAAAAGAGCTTATCCAGACTTTGTGTACAGGCGCTTCGTCGGATTGCCCTTTGCTGCTTCCCATTTCGAACCATCCCGGGGGAATAACCACCATTTCCACGCCTGATTTTGTTGTTAACACGTCGGGTGTACTCACAGGCTGCCTGGCTTTGCGGCAGCCCGAAAAGACGAGCAATAATTCTATTACTAAAAGAAAGCTTACTGTCTTGTAAGTAGATCGTTTATCCATTGGTTTTTGATGCTTCTGCATCGGTAACATTACTATCCTGTTTCTCAGCTTCATCGGTCTTCGGGGGAATCGGTACCCAGTCAGGCTCTTTGTTGTGATTTCCGTCGTGCGTAACTTTGACCCATTTTCCCGACAGGTCGGTGACACAAATATCCCAGCCGTCTGCGAAGCCCCCGGGCTGCTGGGCGCCGTCGAAGGAGCCGTAGCTGAACGCGATATATTTTCCGTCAGGTGACCAGTCCACATGATAGACCTTGTAATCCATGGGACACTTGACAATCTGGTGAATATTCTCGACTTTGGGCGTGTCTGATTCGAGGTCTATGTCAGCAACGCGCAGATTCCAGTCGTTGTCGCCCCATGTGACCTTTTTGCCGTCATAGCGCAGATCGGGCCTGCATCCTTTGACACCATATTGTTCGAGGTCATAGACACCGGTATCGTTGGCATCGAAGGCGAGTATTGTGTCGCTGTATATCGTATGTCCCTGAGTTACGCCGAGAAAATATTTTCCGCTCGGTGCCCAGCAGATTGCGTAGATATGGCGCAGGTTTTTGTTAGGATGCGGCTTGCTCTCTTTAGTCTCCATGTTGTAAATATAAAGTTCCGAAGTCGCGTATTCCCTTGTACTGTAAGTACTATACTCTCCTCTAAGGTAAGCGATGGCTTTCCCATCGGGGCTCCAGCATGGCTGGCGAGCGTTTCTTGCAACTTCGACTCGGTCCGTGCCGTCTATTTTCATGTAGTAAACACTTCTTACCCTGTTTCTTCTGTTCGAGCCTCTATCGACTACAAAACAAATCCTGCTTCCGTCAGGCGAAACGTGCGGATACATCTCGTCGAGGTCTGGAGTTTTGGTAAGGTTAACATTGTCGGAGCCATCGGCATTCATAATAAAGAGCTCCCAGTTGCCTCTTCCTTCGGTATCGACGTAGCATTCATGTACAATCTTGTATGGTACGTCCTTGAGATTTATTGCTGAACTATCTGAAGGCCAGAGGGAAATATCGTTTTCATCGGGGAAGTTCTGGCCATAAACCACCTGGTTTGGAACGGCCAGGTACGCTATAGCAAAGATACAGGCTATAATAATTTTTTTCATCATTTTAATCTCTCACACCAGTTTTAACATAACTCCAATAATGAAAAGAACTAACAACTATATTTTGGTTTAAAACCATGGGAAAGTCAAGAGTAACAGACGCTCAAGTGAGCTCGTAGGGTGGGGCTTGCCCCACCGTTTTGGAATAGAAATACAATGGTGGGGCAGAATCCCACCGTTCTTCTAAAGTTTTTCATATATTGACGCATTTTAGCTCTTATTTATTGCTTTTCCACTTCTGTATCGGGTTTTACTGAAGCGGATTTTTGTTGTTCATTTTTATCAGGCAGCATAAGCGGTACCCAGTCCGGTTCCTTGTTGTGTTTGCCATCGTTTGTGATTTTACACCACTTTCCAGTCAGGTCAGCGATGCAAATATCCCAGCCGTTGGCGAGTCCGCCTACCTGCTGGCCGCCCCTGGATGGGCCGTAGCTGAATATGATATATCTGCTGTCAGGCGAAAAATCGACGTGATAGATTTTCGAATTTTGCCTGCAATTTGCAATCTGACGTATATTGCTCACTACCGGTCCCTGCGGCTCAACATTGAAATCGCCGACACACAAATCCCAGTCGGTTTCTCCCCATGTAATCTGCCTGCCGTCTTTGCTGAAGTCCGGCCTGCATCCTTTGACGCCCCAAACTCCAAGATTGAATACTCCCATTCCGTTCGCTTCAAAGGCAAGTATTGCATCGCTGTATTGTGAGTTTCCTTTAACAACGCCGAGAAACCAGTTGCCGTCGGGAGACCAGCAGATGGCGTACATATGGGTCAGATTGGGATTGGGATGATTATGAAATTGATGAGTTTCCAAATCGTAAATGACCAAACCAGCGCTTGCATACTCGCTTTGATTATAGGGCAACCTGTACTCTGTTCGTCCCGTCGATATTCATGTAATAAACGCTTCTGACTTTGTTTCTCCTGTTCGTGCCTTGATCGACAACAAAACATATTTTCGTGCCGTCAGGCGAGACGTGAGGATACATCTCATCCAGGTATGGTGTTCTTGTCAGGTTGACCTGGTTGGAATCGTTGACGTCGTTCATGATTATTTCCCAGTTGTCGTTCCCATCTGTTTTGCGGTAACTCTCATAAACCATTTTGTAGGGAATGTCTTTCAGATTTATCCCCGAAGATGGTGAGGGAATTCTCCTCAAAGGAGTCCTTCCCGCTGTTTGCGCGTAAACGAAGTCGTCAGATAAGTAGGAAACGAGGGAAACAAGAACATAAGAGCAAAAGAGTATAAGAGAACAGGAGAAAAGGTACTTTCGAACTACTCTGCTCCAACTTGTCGAGCTGGGGAGGGTATAATTGCTTTTCTTCATGCAAATGCCTCACAAAATAGCAAATATGGTGGGAAAATATCTCACCTTTCTCTTTCTTGGAACATCATCAGACCAATTATACAACTTTAGCATAAATACGGCAAGGAAAGTCTATAGTTCATTTAGAGTGGGTAATTTGAACTAATGTGAACGCTGAAATTGCTCGACCCATGAGCCAAACCAGCGTTTGAAGAACTCTATCGCCTGTGGGTCTTGTGCATTGCCTCCAAGAGCGTGTACGCCCCAGGCGCCTCCTCCGAGAGCATAATATCCTATAGCGGCACCTCCAATAGCAATATATCCAATTGCTAAACCTCCCAAAGCCAGTAAAATTCCGATAGCCGCTCCTCCGATAGAAGCCAGACCAAGTGCCAGTCCTCCAAAACTAATGATTCCCAGTGAAAGCCCACCTGTTGCAAAGCCGCCAATAGCAATGTTTCCGATGGCGATTATACCTTTTGCGCAGCGCATTTTGCCTGTTTCCGGATCGAAATTAGGCCCGAAATAGATATGTACGAGAGGCAGGCCGAAAAGCGTAATCTGCGAGCGATACTCGTAAATACAGCCATAAAACATGCCTTTTCGCGAATAGCCGCAGTGCGGGCACATTAACGCCTTGTCGGATATTTCAGCGTTGCATTCGGGGCAACTGATGAGCGACATAATACTTTTCCTTAAAAATTACAATTGCATTATAATTTCGCAGAAAACAAAGTAAATCAAAAAAATAGCTTTTTAAGGGATTAAGTAAAAGATTCAAATTTCTTGAGATATTTTTGTAACAGTTTCAGGTTTCTGACGTCTATATTAGAGAATTACAGATATTATCTGATAAGTTTACAAAGTAGTCTTTTTTCAGTGCTTAGACGGAAAATTCCCGTTTAAGGATATGCTATGAGTTATGAAAAAACTGTACCATTTGGCGGAGATGCAGAAAAAGTTTTTAAGCTTATCAGGGAAACTTTCCTGCCTCTGGATTTCCAGATAAAGCACGTTACCAAGGAATCTATCGAACTAAGAAGCCCGGGAACTAACTGGACCCGTGGACAAAATCCGTTTTACTGCATCTCAACAATATCCGTGAAAATCATTAATGATGAAGTCTCTATAGAAGCACAATTCGGAGGCCTTTTCCTGAGTATTATAATATTAATACTATTTCTCCTTTTCATGGGGACATTTTTTGGGATTACATTTGGTTTTGCCGGACACTCTAACTACAGGTCTTTGGTCCCATTAATGATGTTGTTGTGGGTTCCTGTCATTCCTGTGATGGCGATTGCAATGAGACAAAGAGCAATAAAATTACTTGACTCATTGTTAAACAATATAAAGCTTTCAGGTTAAGTAAGAATAGAAGTTCTGCGGAGAAATCTTTATGGATTATGAAAAATCAGCGCTGTTTAATGGCAATCCTGAAAAAGCACTTGATTTAGCCAGAAATACTTTTCTGCCGCTTGGCTTTACAATAACGAAGACTACTTCAGTGTCTATAGAAATGAACGGACCGAATATAATTATGCCTCGGCTCAGCTATATGAAGGATTTGTTATTTGGTATCTCGAAGATTTCTTTTATTGTCAACGAGAACATTTCCATCAAAGCAGAATTTGGCGGTATAAGAAAATGGTTCAAATTTACCCTTACTGTAATGACTGTTTCAATGATACCTGCAATGATAATCGTCGGGATATTGCTTTATAAAAAAGGTGTGCCTGTACATTATATTGTTCTTATGCCGCCGGCTTTATTTGCTTTTTTATTAATTCCAGTTATTAACAGAAAAGGGATGAAATGGATGTTAACCAGGTCACTTAACGAACTCTTTAACAAAATGTTCGCTGCCTTCTAAACTTTTTTGGGGACTATGCAGCACAAATATAATTCTGCCGGAAAATTAACGTTACTCTAAACCGATTTATCTGCCTTTTAATTGCAGAAAGGAGCTTACGAATATGAGAAACAGAAAACAAATCCGAAGAGCAGTTGTTCTTTTCGTTCCGGTCATTTTGGCAATTCCTCTATGGGCGGCGACCAGCGATTACAGGAATGATGCCGCGTTTCTTTCTCAGCAGCTTGTCGACGCGGCTAATGATCTCAAGCAGGAGACCGGCAGACCTGATATCGATTCAGTCGAAGTCGATTATCTTCTCGACGAAATAAAAGGCCTGATTAGCGATTATGAAAACGTGCTGGTTTTTGCCGCGGCGATGATGCGTGGGTGGAAACACTGTGCTCCAGCCGGTATGACGGTCTGCTCAAAGAGATACGGATCAGGCGAACAGGAAGCAGTGCGAGGTACCTGAGAATCAATGATATCGAAATTACGTCTATGACTCCGAGCGGACCTGAAAAGCTTATTCTAAATAAAGGCGCGAGAGCTCGGCTTTATAGTAGTGACATTTTCAGACTTGCTTTACCCAAACCAATGAGAATCACGAAAATAAGAATCGCGATCGAGCATGAATCCAATGGCTTGATAATTTCCGGAATTCCATATAATTTCGAGCGTCCGCGTCCCAGGATGCAAAGGTCGCGTCAGGTGGGACCTGTTCTTCTCGGCACTACGCCGCCCGGTAACGATACGTGGGTCGAGACCATCTGCAATGGCACCGCAAGACCAATCAGAGAAATCCAGCTCAAGCGCACAGGCCGGAGAGCAAGTTATCTTCGAATCAACGATATCGAAATTACATATCAGACTCCCACAGGACTAAGAAAGCAGGTGTTTAACAAAGGCGGCAGAATCAGGCTCTATTCCACTGGAACTTACAGCCTTATTTTGCCGCAGCCAATGAGAGTGACACACATCCGAATCCTTATCGAGCACGAGTCCACGGGTCTGCAAGTCTATGGTGTATTTTAGAAATGAAATTATAAGTGACTAAAGTTGAACATGAGCGAAGTTGTATTTGAACGCCTTTATAGCATTTTAATATTTCATGTACTGATAGCCGCATAATTTAAACCATCCTCTTGCATCGTTGTCTGTAATTGCATCAAGAGCTTTAGCAATTGCATCTATCAATGCCTCTTCTGTTCTTGCTTTTAATCTTCTTAAAATTGCTTTGATTTTGCTCCACATTTGTTCTATCGGATTCAAATCAGGTGAGTATGGCGGCAAAAACCAAAGCTGTGCACCTGCAGATTCTAGCATATCTTTGACCTGTTTATTTTTATGGGCTGAAAGATTGTCGAGGACAACAATATCCCCAGCTTTGAGAGTCGGCAAAAGGATATGTTCAACATAAGCCCGAAAAATATCTTTATTGGTAGCACCATCTACCACCATACAAGCAGTGGAACCATCCAAACGCATCGACGAGATCATTGTTGTGGTACTCCAATGGCCTGATGGAACATCATCAACTACCCTCTGGCCTTTCCTGGCTCTGCCATAGAGTCTTGTCATATTCGTCTTGGCGCCGGATTCATCGATAAATATGAGCTTGTCAATATCCATTGAATTCTGGGCTTTTTGCCAAAACCAACGTTTGAGCTTTACATCTTCTCTGTCCTGCTCACTCGCTCGTAACGATATTTTTTATAGTGCCAATCCAGCCTCTTAAGAGCATTATGAACGGCGACTATGCTGCAATTAACCGTGCCTGAAAAATGTTCTCTGATCTGTTCAAGAGTTGAATCAGGATTTTCTCGAACATACTTGTTAAGTTGTTCAAGGTCCTTGCCATTAAATGCGGGTTTGCGACCTTGAGTACACGCTGAAGGTTCGAGAGTGCCAGTTTCCTTTCTTCTTCGAAGCAATTTGCGAATCCATGAAGTGGAAACAGAAAATGTTTCAGCAATTTCCTTTTTTGTGCCAATTCTGTTATCAACTGCTCTGATAACCCGATGTCTAAGTTCTAATGGATATGTTTTCATGCATAACATATCGGAAAACAGGACACGATTACTTAAATTGCTATAGTAACACCATTTTGCATATCCTCAAAGCTGATATCGGCGTACATGTTGGCTGTAGTGGCAGGAGAGGCATGGCCTAACTGCTTTTGGATTTGTCTAAGATTGCCAGTCTTCTTCAATAGATGAACGGCGATTGTGTGCCTTGCAGAATGAATAGAAAGCTCTTTCGGGAGCCCTGCCAGCTTAACTGACCTTTTCCATATCCGCTGCAAGCCCTGGGCCGTCAGGGGGCCTCTGCTACCCATAAAGAGCTTCCCTTTGGTCAGTTTCCATATCCGTGATATACTCCTTCAAATGCTGAGCTATGTCTTTGCCCAGAGCCAAGGTCTCCTTTGACCTCTTTTTTCTCTTCAATCGTGT
>JARRRJ010000388.1:0-8066 GCA_037380865.1 Sedimentisphaerales bacterium | reverse complement strand
ACCTGAGAACTCCTCGGGCTTGACATCTACCAGACCGACAGAATCGCATGCCTGTCTTGGTGTTCGGCGCGAAACCTCGAGTGCAATCTCGCCGCGCGCGGGGGAATTGTAGTTGTAAGCATATTGTATTTGCCTTTCCATTCCGAGCGCCACCATTCTTGCGACAGGAATCTCCTCAAGCATTGTCGGGACATTTTCAGGAGCGGCGTCCAAATCGCCCTGTGCTGAAACAGAGACGTAGCCCGAGACTGTTTCCGCCTGCGATTCGATTAAAGGCACTGAAATTAGACGAGAGCCTGCATTGCTGGGCCAGTCCCAGTTTCCGGGTATGTTCTGCAGAACGATAGCGACATTCACAATCTTTTCAGGCTGGACAGGCTGCTTAAGCTCTATTCTAAGAAGTCTCCTGTTGCCTTCTGTCTGTTCAAGATACTCGAAGCCATTCTGCTGCCGGTTAACCAGAACATCTCTGATTTGCCACTGGTCGGAAAGACCGCGAAGAATGAATGTCATAGTGAAAAGCTCCCGCTCCACCGCGGTTACCTCGAAGTCACCGGCTAACATCACCTGCTGGGCGGAAACAGCTATTTTCTGCTGCTCCCTGATGCTTCTGCGCAAAGTGACTTCTTCCAGATCCAGATTCACTGACCAGCCTTTTCCCCAATGAAAGTATAACCTGCCTCCCATGATTGCATCGAGTCCTGTAACCAGGCCAGCCGCGGATGTGTCTTCGCGGCGAACCGACGTGAGTGTCTCTCCTCGAACGCCGAGAGTTTCATCGGTATTGACCATTAGATACCCGCGCTCTGCATCTGCATTGACAAGCTCGACATAAGGACTGCGCCAGTTTTGATTTTCGCGAGGAGCGGCTGCCTGAATACTGAGCGCCACGGCACCGACTTTTGCAGAGCCGAGACGCACTGTCAGGGTCTGAGGTTCCTGTGAATTTGCATCCATGTCGATTGACCATCTTACCAGATTCGGGCAGGTCACCTGCAGTATTGTCCATTCGGAAGGAAGCTGAAACTGCAACTGTCTTACACCTCTTCGCAATACCTGTACTGTGTAAAGACATTCAAGACTCTGGTTTGTTGTGGAAAGTTTTACTGTCGACGCAGATTCACCCAAAAGAATCGCTCTGTCGTCTTCGCGCCTGCCGTTACCCATTAAAATCACAGTCAGTTTGTTTTGTCCTCCTACAGTCAGCTCGATGTTGGTTTGGTCGGCTTCTTTATCGTATATCGTCTCGGAAATGGGAGAAGTGGAGTGTATTTCCATGTCACCGGGAGTAGTGAGTGTCATTGTTCCGGCAGTAGCTTCCGGTATCGAGATGCTGAATTGTGCTCCACCGCTGGCCAGTTCCTGAAGTTTTGTATTTGCGTTGACTTCAAGAGTGTGTGTACCCTTCGACGTTACAATTAAAACGAGCCTTCCCTGTCTGTCGTAACCCAGCGGCGCAGGCTTGTCATCCAGCGTAACACGATTCAATCCCAGCTGACCAAAAGCAAGAGGTATCATTACCGGGTCTTTGCTCATTGATACTGCTTCCAGCTTGCCAGTCAGTGTCACGATTTCTTCCTGAATTTGGGTGGAATACTGCGCCTTTGTTATCTGACCAAGCTTCAGTCCTTCCTCTCCCAGTTCTCTGGAAGCTGAAAGCAAATCCTCGAACTGTTTTCGTTCCATTAGAATAGCCTTGTTTGCGGGATCAATCAGTTCAGGTAAATAAAAAACATTGGTGACAGTAAAATCAAAAGAATGACTATTCCGGAATGTTTGCACGCAAAGAATTTTCGTAACCATTTATTAAAGCATTTCATGAGTTTACTCCTGACGAAAGCCTCAACCATTTCTAATATTTTCTATCCTCTGACTGAAAGACTTATTTAGCATCCGTATCAGTCTGAGGTTTTGTTTTCTTCTTTGTTCCGGCACTGGCTTTTGCTAAGGCAAGTTCCTTCTTTCTTTCCATCGCTTTCTGTCTTCTCAGTGCCGCGTTTTTTCTCAGCTCAGGCAAATTCGTAAAGCCCCACTGTGCGAGCCACAACAACAGGACAAGAGCGGTCGGGAACCAGGCTGTTTTGAGAATCTGTACTACAAGGACAGGCTGGAATAAATACACGAGGCCGCCAACCAGTATTACAGCCAGGATAATCATAACACGATTATTGCCATTGACTTTAAGCATAAGAACGCCTGCTATGATAATCACCGCCCATACTAATATGCTGAAACCTTCCCTGCTCATCGCCAAAACGAGCAGCGATTCAGGTCTTCCCTGGCGAACATAATTGTGAACCTGACCCTGACCTGCCAATTTGAAGCTTCCTGAGCTTGCCTGTTCTGTCATGAGAGAGTAGAGCATATTCTGTGACTGGCCGTCACTGATTTGTGAGAAAAGTCTGCTGTGTCCAAGATAATAGAAACCATTCGGAATCCATACGCGCCATAGCGTTTGTTGAACTGGAATTTCTTTCGATAATGTCGGCGCTATAAGTTTTGAAGCCCGAGCGTTCTTCAGGCCGTACGAAATTTCAAGCATGAATTTTGACACCTGTCCCGCAGACGGAGGCAGGCGAACTATACGCTCGTTTGCGGCTGCTCCCACTTCTACGGGAGCTTCGTCACCGTTCAGAAGCACAGCCGTAAGCTCAGCGTTTTCGGGTAATGTGACTCCAAGTCTTTCTCCCTTACTCGTAGCAAGGAAAAAAGTCGCGTGAGTGTTGAGCATTCCGTCTCGCGCAAGAACCTGCTCTATAACGGCGCCATTGACTATTGTAGTAAAAACAGCCGCTTCCTTTTGAACAACTACAGGCAGTGTCAGTTTATAATCTGGAATTGTATATTTAAATGCCAGTGACGCAGACGCGCGATGGGGAGTATAAGGTAAATCCAAAGGACTGCCCGGATCACCTGCTGTAAGATTTTCGGTGACAGGCTGGGCAATAGCAAGTGTATCGGCTTTTGTTACAGCTATATAGCCTATCTGGTCGGAGAGTCTGCCTGCCGCGTGGATAGGCGCAACTTCTACGTTGGACACCTGGCCCACTTCACCTGCCTTAAAGGTGCGCCTTGCGCGGACCTGCAGCTGATAACTGTTGTTCACTTTCGATTGGAGCACTACTTTATAGTATGCCCATTCCTGTTGTGATTCTTCCGAAGAACTGTTCGAGTCAGCAACCTGGTCCTGCGGCAGCTCGCTTATACGCGGCTTCTCCTTGATATTCTCTCCTGTTATTTCAACACCTTCGTCGGCAAACTGCGCCGGCATTTTCAAATAAAACGTATCGACAGGCGCATAGCGAATCGTGTACTGTATAATTGCTTCGTGATCTATGGAGCCTTGCTGAATATTTATGTTCCTGTATACTGTTGCGGAAATCTGTGTGGGTTTCACGGAGATATCGAATCTTCCTCCGGCGGGGGAGTTAGTATCGATAACACGAAACTCGAATGCCATAGCGGCAGTAAGTTCAGGTATGGAAGTCCATTGCTGAGCCTGCCGTAACGGTATAGGCTGTATCTGCCTTCTCTCTGAGACTTCAGGCTGCAATTGCTCTGCCATCGCAAGAACCAACTGGCCGTCATACAGTTGCAGATTATTAGGATCAGGACCAGGCAAATTGAAGTCAACAATTTCATCAGGCATGGAGCGACCGCTCTGTAAGCCCAGTCTTAGCTCGAAGTTGCCCGTCGTTTCTCTTCTTAAAAGTATATGAAGCTGCCTGTCCTGTCCCTGGCCTATTAACTGATGGTCATCGACGACGTTATCAGGCCCGATTGATTCGATTTTCCACGGCTCGGGGAGATTCATATTAAGCTCGAATATACCCGTTTTCTCGACTCTGTAACTAAGTCTTCCATGCAATTGAAGCTTGTCAGTATCGATGCCCAGAAGCCAGTTTTGATTAACTGAAATTCGCGGCTGTGTCGTTTCGATTGCCAAAGTTGCCTTATAATCAGTTGTGATGAATCGATAAGCCGTGACGCCTGCCTGTGCCTGGAGATTTCCCGGCAATTGTCCTGTGTCGACACGCGCGAGATTCGTAACGTTTTCCACATGTACAGTTCTGCGCGGCGAGTATGTAATCCCGATCAGGCCGCTCTGCCGGAACGCATTTTGTGTTATTATTGGTGTAAGCTGGACTTGTGTCTGAGCTTCCTGCAAAAAACTCTCCATTTTAATATTGAGAACGTATTGGTCTTTTACAGGTGAAAAAAGTTCGACTTTCAGCAATTGTTCCCTGTCGGGAGGTTCCTTCTGTGTAATGTCCCAGCGCGCGATATTAGCTCCGTTGACATCTGTTATCCTGAACTGGTCGGGCATTTGAATGGAAAAGGCATTTACTCCTCCGCGATGGATGTTGTAGCGCAATTGTACCTCGCTTCTTATCAGTGCTTCGTCGATATGAACATGCTGAAACTGGTCGCAGACAATCACGGATTCGAGTTCTTCAGCGGCCTGAGTTTTAGGCTTCCAGCTCAACTTGACTTTGGATACAGAGCCGAGAAAGGCCTGAAGCCTTGTAGCTGGCGTGTCATTAACGTCGACCTGTGACGTTGTAGCAGCCAGCATAGGCTCTACATCGACCTTGAGATTTTCTTCTGGTATCAAAAGGTCCATAGTTGTTATAGCCGCAGATGGTAAGCTGTACTCCAGCACAGCCAGACCCGGCTGCGTATCGAGCTGACGAACGAAATCCAGCTCCAGTACATATCTGCCCGACCCTCTGACTGTGAAAATGTACCGGCCGTTAACAACACGAAGCAAGGGAGCGATTTCAGTCTTGTCTGATTGGGGACGCTTACCCAGTCTTTGCTGAGAATGTCGAGTGTCAGCTCCAGTCTTATATTTGCTACTTCGCCATTGACTTTTCCGTCGAATCGCGCCGTAGAAATAAGGTACTCAAAAGGAGCCTGTGAAATTTCAGCCGGCCTGCCTTGTGCCGCTTCCCAGAGTTTTTGAAAATCCCTGTAAGGAAGAAATACTCCTTGTCCCTCGGTCTCGAAGACGTTTTTCAGCTCTTCGTAAGGCACATAAACCTTGGCTGGTGTTTTGCCTGTATCGTTTGCGTCACTCGCCGCGGCGGAACATTGTGATAAAGGCAGAAAAATTAGACTTAACAGTAAGGTGATAAAGAAATGGCTCTTGTACATGATCTGCTCTCCAATATTATCTTAGTTATCTCAAAGATATTTATTTTAGATTCTAAAATCAAAATATTTGAAACGTAAAGAAAAAAATTGCCCTTTTGAAAAAAATTCTTCTATCAAATTATCACACGATTATCGATGTGAACAAAGTAAAATAATTGTAAAATAGCGACAGGTTTGTTTTACAAATCTTTTACATTTCTTCCCAACTCAAAGCTTGAGGAAAAGTCCGGCGTCAAAGGTGCTGGAAGCGATGAGGCAAAAGAATAGCGTTTTCCCGCTAAAACAGGTCACAACGAAATTTTGACATCCTGCGCAATATTCTGCGTGCTCACGCGTATTTAAAATAAGAAAGGACCTTTTAGTAAGAATCCTTGCGAAATTCGGGCGAATTGTTTACAATTTCTTCTGGCTGCATAAGTTAAAGAATAACTACTTAAGAGGGATTCAAGATGGAACCTTTGATAATCGTAGCTTTCATCGGATTGTTTATACTATTAGCCTACTTTGGCTATTTGAGCGCAAAAAAACGACGTGAAGCAATGCTCGCGCTTGCATCCAGGCTGGGTCTGCACTTCGACCCGTCCAAAGACAGGGATATTGCAAGACGCTATCGTTTTCTGGACAAGCTTCGAGCCGGGTCCAACCGCTATGCATTCAATACAATTTCCGGAAAATATAAGGATCATGATGTGACAGCTTTTGATTTTCACTACGAAACCCATTCGACAAACTCGAAGGGGCAGCGTCAGACGCACCATCACTATTTTTCTTTTTTCATTCTGACCCTGCCGGAGATGTTTCCAGAGTTGAAGATAGGCTCTGAAGGATTCTTCTCGAAACTTGGTCAGGCTCTTGGCTACGATGATATCGATTTCGAATCACATGAATTTTCTCGCAAATTCTGTGTTCGCTCAGGAGACAAAAAGTTCGCGTATGATGTGTGCAACGCCCAAATGATTGAGTATCTTTTGTCTAATCCTGACTTGACGATAGAAATAGAAGATAATGCTCTCGCTATTTCTTTCAGCCGCAGACTGGAGCCCGAACAGATTGAGACGAATCTTAACAGACTCGTAAAACTTCGCTCGCTTATGCCGAACTATCTTTTTGAACGGATATGATTATGACTGCACCGTTTGTTGTTATTGGAATTTTCATTGTTTTGCCGATTGTGTATGTAGTCTTGACATACAATACACTGGTCGCATTGCGGAACCATATTTCCGATGCCTGGGGCAATATCGATACCGAACTTAAGCGCAGGTATGATTTGATTCCGAATCTTGTAGCAACAGTTAAGGGATACGCCGCACATGAAAGGGAAGTTCTCGAGCGAGTTACACAGCTGCGCGCAGAGTGTATGGCAAATAACGGAACAACGAACGAGCAGGCTCTAACTGAGAACGAACTGGTCAGAGCGATTCAGAAACTTCTCGCCGTAGTGGAAAACTACCCGAAGCTCAAGGCAGACAAGAATTTCCTCGAATTACAGCGAGAGCTTGTCAATACAGAGGATCGTATCCAGGCCGCACGAAGGTTCTTTAACGGAAATGTCAGGGACTATCGAAATAAATGCGAAACCTTCCCGAGCAGCATTATTGCAGGCATGTTCGGCTTCGAAGAGAAGGATTTCTTCAACGTGGACCCATCCGTCAGAGAAGTCCCGAAAGCCGATTTCAATTGAAAGAGCATGGTTCAGGTGCGATGTGCATTATCTCAACAGAATTGTAACACCTCAAAGTGATTCAAATCCCACCCCAAACCTAATATTGACCTGAAGCGTATATCGCAATAGAATGCGAATGATGGCTATTTACAGGCTATGATAAGATTGTAAACAATGAAATACAGGCAGAATTATGTGTTTAGCGATACCTGCAAGAATAATTGAATTAGAAGGCGACAAGGCGATTGTAGATGCGATGGGCAACCGTTTCAGGGCAAAAACCACGCTTTTGCCGGATGCGAAACTGGGGGATTTGGTTCTGGTTCACGCCGGCTTTGCGATTTCCGAAGTGGATGAAGAAGAAGCGAAAAAAACATGGCAGCTTATCTCCGAAATAAACGATTTTATGGATTCCTCGAACAAGGTTTCGGGTTAGTTTGAGTAAATGTTAGATAAAATAAAAAAAGCACAGGATATATTGTCTGCTACCTGCAAAGCGATTGGCAGGCAGATAAATATAATGGAAGTCTGCGGCACACACACCGTCTCGATTTTTCGGAGCGGCATACGCTCGCTTCTGCCTGAGAATCTGCGGCTTCTATCGGGACCAGGCTGTCCCGTTTGCGTCACAAGCCAGGATTATATCGATATTGTTCTGGGCTTGGTAGATAGAGACGATTGCATCATCGCAACTTATGGCGATATGATTCGAGTGCCCGGAAAAGCAGGCTCACTCGAAACAAAACAATCGAAAGCAGACATAAGAGTTGTTTTGAGCAGCGAAGACGCGCTTCAAATAGCGAGGGAATATCCTGAAAAGAAAGTTATCTTTATCGCAGTTGGATTTGAGACTACGACACCGGCTTCTGCCGTAGCAGTGAAAGAAGCACAGGCTGATTCGATAGAAAACTTTTCCATTTTGAGCGGACATAAACTTGTCGTACCTGCAATGCGTGCCTTATTGAGCGGAAAGAATAATAAAATCGATGCGTTTCTCTGCCCAGGCCATGTAAGTGCAATAATTGGTTACGGCGCATTCAGAGAAATAGTGGAAGAATTCGACAGGCCATGTGTTGTTGCAGGATTCGAACCTCTGCAGATAGTCGAGGGACTTGCGGAAATATGCAGGCAGCTTTCCGAAGGCAAGCCTGAACTGAGGTCATTATACGGTGCAGTAGTGACAGAAAAAGGAAACGCCGTAGCACAGAACATAGTTCATCAATGTTTTGAACCGATAGATGGC
>JARRRJ010000387.1:0-6464 GCA_037380865.1 Sedimentisphaerales bacterium | reverse complement strand
TTCGGCAATCCGCAAAATGTCATATACATAATGAATATGCTTTTTAGAGCCGGTCTTTAATGTTTGCTGTTGATAATAAAATATGACGCTTGATTATTCTTAAAATTGATAAAATTTAGCCTTTTTATAATAAAAAAGACATAAATTCTCATGCTGAAATACGTCACTTAGCCTAAAAATATTGTAACATAAATTGCCTGCAAACAGAATTAAGCTGTCAATTAAACTCAGGTATTCCTAAAGACCTATAAAATCAGATATTGTTGTGTTACTGATAAATGCAAGCAATAATTCCCAATTTATTATTTCTTCACAAATATTCGCTCTTGAAGAAATAGCTTTGTTAAGTACATAATGCATTGTATTACATTGCATCATGCTTAGGTATCCAACCCAGGAAAGCTTCAGAATCACTTTCCTGCCGGATTAATATCACAAAAATTCAAATATTCTTTCTTCGTCCTATAAGCTGCTATGAGAAAACAGGAAACGATAGTCTACCAGGAACAAGTTATTACCACCCTCAAACTAACAACT
Organism: Sedimentisphaerales bacterium; assembly: GCA_037380865.1. Lineage (GTDB taxonomy): Bacteria > Planctomycetota > Phycisphaerae > Sedimentisphaerales > Anaerobacaceae > JAFGPS01. Next base: position 5,927 of record JARRRJ010000387.1, on the reverse strand, counting down.
ATTTAAGATGGCACATGCGGCAAAGCTCCGGCCCGTGTTGACTGCCATAATCGTAGCCTCGTAGCAGATACTGACCAACTCCGGAAGTATGAACATCGTGACAACTGCCGCACTGCATTTTGCTCTCAGGATCCAGAAGGTCCTCTGCAATAGTCCCACCAAGCGTGCTTGGCTGAGAAGGATCCTTCAAACCACTGTCCAAAGCCGCTAAAGCTGAATCATAAACAAAGGAGATTGGGTGTGAATTTGCTAATTCCTCACTGCCAAATGTCATCTCAGGAGCCAGCCACGTAAAATCGGGATTCGCCCCATCATGACAACTCAAACAAAGTTTTGAATCCCCGCTTGGCTGACCGTCAATGGCTCCTTTAAATGTTGCGCTTGAGTACATCGTAAATGTAGTGGTTGTTTCATTACCACCCCATAACGGCACTCCGGGCAGAACTTTGGCGTCATGTGGTGTATGACATGGATCACAGCCAAAAATATCTGAGTGTACTAAAGCAAACGCTGCTGTTGACATAAAGCATACGGTTAAAATCATAAAAAAACGAGCTTTGGAAAAAAGTGCCTTCATAACCTTACCTCCAAAATTTATTGTTATGGTATAAACCTACTCCATCCAAACTTAAAAAACAAAAATGATAGCACGGATACTATCCCCAATAAATTATTTAGATATATTATACAATAATTTTTTCAATGAGTTAAGCATTTTTCTTCTTTCAATGCACTCTAAATCAATAGAAGTTTGCTTTCAAAAACCAATTATCATCATTTTGTTTGAGATTCCAGTGGTTCCCCAGGCTCCTTTAACATGATAGCCAAAGCGTCATAATACGCTTCCATTGCTTTTTCAGCCTGTCCCTGAGCACGATATACATTACCGAGCTCAAACAAAGCACGAGTAGATGTTGGATCGATGGTAAGTGCTTCAAGTAAATAATTTTGGGCCGCATTAAGCTCGCCCATTTGCCGATTAGCCCAGCCTGACAATACCAGAAGCTTTCCCTTTTCGGCACTATTATCAACCTGAATCGCAGCAATCACGTCTAATGCATCCCGATTTTTATTTGCCCGGCATAACAGCTCTGCAAGTCTGAGCTTTACTTCGTTCGAGTTTGGATCAAGTTCCCGAGCTTTCGAGATTTCAGTTATAGCAGATTCGATTTTGCCCTTTTCAGATAATATTCCGGCCATCTGCAAATGTCTTGTAACACGAGCGGAAATAGTATCGTTTTCTACTGTTTTGACTTGTACTTCATTTTCGACTTTTACATGTGAAAGCCCCAAAGCTTGATTTATATGAGTACGAACATCCGGGATAAAATCATAGTTGTATCCGGCTTTAATCCAGGCAATTGTGTCGTTTGCATCTGAAACAACCAGTGTTGGTGTGGCGATTACTCCGAATTTTCCCCAAAGTTTATATTCTGAATCTATAAATATATTAAATTTTTTCAATGATTGGAATTCTTCTGATTTTTTAAAAGTATCATTCGAATCCTCAACAACAATCGTTATTTCTAAATTGTTGGCATCTTTTCCGAAATCCGAGATAATTTGATTTATGTCCGCAGATGCCAGACCGGAACTTTGTTGTCCCATTGAGATAAACATTACTAAAAGAGGCTTTCCCACACCATATCTGTAGGCATAATCAACACCGTTGATATTAACAGCAGAGAACTCAGGCATTTTCGCTCCAACCCGAAATCCGCGTAATGCTGCTATAGTAGTTCCTGAAAATAAAATAACATTAATAACCGCAATCCAAAGTAAATATCCTGTAATGTTTCGATTATTTTTCATATTTATCCTTCTTTTGTTGTTTCTTTTTGAATCTGCTCATCCGGCTGTGAATAATCTACCGGCCGTTTTCTGTCATAAGCTTTTGGCAGATGACAGCCTGGCGTGCAGGAACCTCCCGTATCAGTCTTTTTAAATCCTATAAACAGTTCCCACATACCATATGGCACGGTTTCACGAATATTTTTCGGAAGATCGCTGGCATGTGTAGCATGACATGCTCTGCAAGTTCGACCTCTCGGATCTTTACTAACATGCAAATAGTGAAGATTTTCATCTCCGTTCCTAAAGTCCGTCAGCTCTATAGTTGTGGGAGTTTCGACTAAAGACTCAGTATGACAGCTAAAACACAATTCATAATTCTCTTTGGAAAATGGTGCATAAAACAGCGGCGGATAGTTTTTGGCCAAAAGTCTGAAATACTGGCTGCCATGGGGAACATGGCAACCGCTGCAGTCGTTGTCTGCTACCGGTCCATGAAGATATTTTTTGTTTTTAATCTCATCCGCAAAAGATGGTAACGTTTCGTTATTACCCATGTCCAGCGGCTTATCATGACATGTCATACATAGATCCTTTGCGTCCTTTGCCAAAAGATATTTAACAGTTGAAGCATGAGGTGTATGACAATGCGTACATCCGTCTTTTTCTGTGACTGCAGTGTTCACTTACCAATAAATTCTTATTATCTGAGCTGTGAGCTTCATGGCAAATTGTACACTCACCAACGGCGGTAGGACCATGCAGAAACTTCATGTTTTTTGTAGTATCATGGCATTGTGCACAAAGAGAAGCGACGCTGCTTTCCAATAGCAGAGAACTGTTATCACTACTATGAGGGTCGTGACATTGCAGGCAGTCACCTGTTTCCAGAGGCTCATGAATAATTTTCTTTGCTGTTTGATCCAGATGGCAATACTCACAAAGGTCTCTGCCTTCTCTTACCAGTTGGTAGGTATGTTTTTCAGGATCAAGTGATTTATGGCATGATTTGCAATCACCAAGCTCGACGGGAGCATGAACATGTGATTTTGTTTCATAAACCTTATGACATTCTTCCGTTACACATGTTTCCTGTGGGCCGGCTGGTTTCTCCGCAGCATATCCACGTGAAATAACTAAACAAATCATCAATAACACAGTTCTGTATTTAGTTGTAACAAACATTTTCACCTAATCACCCTCACAAAAATTTATGATTATAAATAATTGTGTTAAAATAAAGTTCTTGCTCATAACAAATTTCGTTCATTTTTTATCATTTGGACTTTGCCTATATAACATAACCAGCGTTCCGTTATTAATCTTATAATGATACGGTTTGTTTAACTCCAGAACAACCTGACGGCTGGTTCCATCTTGTTCAATCGTGGTAATAACTGCAGGACTATTTAATTTATCCGATCCATTTTTCCAATTCGTTTCTACAATTGCTCCATCTACTATTTTTTCAATACTGAAGGAATAATCTTTATTTGAAAAAAGGTAAGATTGGTTCATTGCGGCTTTCTGAACTTTTTTCTTACCATTTTCGCAGTATAATAACCACGGAGCAGTTCCATTGGCGACAACAAGAAAGTATCTACCCTCGACTTTGCCCGGATCAAAATCATTGAATTGCATACGCAAAGGCAAACTATCTTCCTGATGAGGTGGTGACAGGAATTTAGACCATATCCACCGCTCGACAATTTTTGTCCCATCATTGACAGCAACTTTGATAGCGGGATTAATGGGTTCGTCAGACAAGTTTACAACTTTATTTGTCGCGACTTCAATCGAATAATGAGACATATAGTCTAAAATTGAAAGTTTGTATTCCGACTTTGGAACAATTATTTCATCTTTGACTTTTACAGCAACTTCAACCGGCAGATTGCTCCCTTCAGGCCAGATAGATAAGACGCCGATCGCTTTTGGATTCGTTAGTTCTTTTACAATATTTTCCACAGTACTCGTATTGTTCAGCTTTTTTAAAGCAACGCCTCCTATACTGGAGGTTATAGATTGCTTGGCGGGATTAGCCGAACCGAGCCAAACTTCCTGTTCCAGGCCTTTACCTTTAATTCTTAATTTAGCCGCAATTCCATCTCCTGAATATTTAACTGCCTCAGTTTCCCAAACTAAATCGGGAATATATTCGTCAAGATTTACTTTGATAGTTGTTTCGGGAACAGTCAAGGTAGTATTAAGCTTATCGGATTTGTTCTGATCCGATATTCTTAAAGGTAGTATTAAGCCTTCTCCTTCAAAACCCATTTTAACCACAATTTCTGTATATTTGAAATTGTGAACTCCCCAGCTTCCATCAAGCTCGACTGAGTCCAGAATTTCTCGTGCCTGCTCGACCTTGTCTTTTAATTCCTGAGCCAACTGTTCATCTGGTTCAAGCTTTATTTGTTGCTCAAAATCATCAACTTTTTTTGTCATACTTTCATGTAATTCTTTTATTTGTTTCTGCCAAAATGGTATATATTGATCACCGGTACCCTTTTCATGACAGGTATCACATGCTCTCGGCACAGCTTTGGCGACAGTTCCCATGCTGTCCAAAACACCGGCTTCTTTTTGTGTTTGCTCAATATGGCAACCGGTACATTCTACATGAGTGAGAAACATAGGACTCAAAACACGATCAACATCTTCTTTGTGCACATCTGAATCCGCAGAATAAAGCGTGCGCTGAATCTGGTGAGTATTACTATGACAGTTTTGGCAATCCATCATCGAGGAAAGTGAAGCCACTTCTGTCTGGCCATGTATCTGCTTCCCATGACACGCAAAGCATTCAACTTTTTCCCCGTGAGAATGCTCTTTATGTAATTCTACACTATTCACATCAGCTTCCATGCTGAAACTATGGCAGTTCAAACACACACTGTCGGATATCTTGCTATCAATCGCAATCTCTTTTTTATGACAGGAGTTCTCGCAACTTACATCATAGGATGCAAACTCTGTATGATTTACCTCTACAAATCCTCGTTCGATGATTTTATCCGGAACCTTATGACAATCCTGGCAGTTTGTCTCAACAATCTTTTCGTTATTTTTCGGATTTTCCAGAAAATGACAGGCGTAACAGGCTTCAACATTTACCTTAAAATGCTCATTTCCCTCAAAGTGGCTATGGCATAAGCCGCAGGAAATTGTAATCCCATCGATCTGAGACTCGATATGTTTATCGTGATTGAACTTTACATCCTGAAAAGTCATGTCCGTAGAATTTAAGTCTTCAATATTATGGCAGTCAGACCTGAGACAGGAGGTATCAATGATAAAGGCGCTCGGTTTAGTTCCGACCCTGCCAACAATGCAATCGACCAACTGAGCCAGACCGTTAAGCTTGCCTTTCACATATCCGGTAAAGCCAGGCTGCAAATGACAATCAAGGCAATTTACATTGGAATGATCTGAAACCTTCCAGCTCGCATAAAATGAATTCATTATATGGCAGGAATTGCAGAAACCAGGCTGGCTTGTAACTTCAACTGCTATAGTAGTGAAAATCAGTACAAATCCTAAAAGTAGAAATATTCTCGTCGGCCAACTCAACTGCTTGAAAATATAAATACCAAAATCAAATATTTTGCTGACTTTCTTCATTGCTTCTTCAAATTATAATATACTCAATTCAAGTTGTTCCTTAGACAACGGCTTCATATATGCCCTGCTTACGGGGAGCCGGATTTTAAACGTAGTTCCGTGATCTTGTATGCTTTCAACTTGTATATCGCCTCCATGCCTTTCTATTATATGTTTAACTATCGATAATCCAAGACCTGTGCCATCACTCTCACATGCTTTTGCATTACTTGCCCGATAAAATTCATCGAATATTTTCCTTTGCTCTTCCAGAGGTATCCCGATTCCTGTATCCGAAATATCTATCAAAACACAATCCTTATGATCCTCGGCATAGAGTTGAACGGTCCCTTTTTCTTCAGTGTATTTGACCGCATTAAGCAGGAGATTCGTGATCATCTCTTCAATGGAGATGCTATCCCCATATATTTTATCCACCGACGTATCTACCATATAATTCAGAGCTATCGATTTGTCTTGCGCTTTATTCTTTACGGAGTTTATCGCATTTTGCAGAACATCTCTCAGCGAAA
>JARRRJ010000386.1:0-3277 GCA_037380865.1 Sedimentisphaerales bacterium | reverse complement strand
CAATAATTTTACATATAGCAGTTTAACGAATCCCCGCTTTCATGGTTATGGCAGGTACATGTTTTTTTCTAACTCATATCATTATCAGGTTATTTTATTTTGGCAAATTGAAAAACACATAATACACATAACAACTGTAATAATGATTTTCATTTCGCTCTACACTCCCATTAAAAACTCATCTCAATTTATAACGTTTTTTTAATGCAGAAAGCATTTCATTAACAGCTATAACTTAAGATTTTTCTTTATAAAGACGTTAAAATTACTAATTCGTTACAAAGATTCTTAAAAATTTGAAAATTTAATCTCGCATATTCTTTACGCGTGATGATAGCATCAACTAAATCTATGGAGCTTTTTTACGAACCACCCAGACAGGCATACGGCGCTGTACTGTTTTAAATGTAATACCGAAATTTTCCTCGAACCATACTTTAGCCAAATCTGCTCCAACTTGCGTCTTGAAGTTTGGTATATCCCAGGTTAATTCTGTTTCTTCGTTAATTCCTGTCTTATCTTCGATAACGATGTCCTGTTGTCGAGCCAGATTGTTGAGCAGGTATTTTATCTTCACCGGCAAACCGGAGTATGATAATGAACCTGGTGTTCCGGTGGGAGCGTCAGGATAAGGGATTTTAATTGCAGTAAATGGTTTTAGCTGCTGACCATTATATTCCGCAATCCATACTGTACAAACATCTTCGCTTTCAATTATCTCGATACCAACTCTCGAAAGAACCGCTTCTACATATTTTTGATTGGGAATATCACCACGGCCAACAATATCGTATTGCAAAAATACATCATTAAAATCACCTTCAAATCTCATTCTTCCTGAAGAAGGAAAATGATAAAATCTCGAGAACTGGTCTACAGTGGTTCCAACCCGCCAATACTCATAATCTTCAAGTCCTTTAATTGAGCCGAAGGTATAGCCGCTTGCTTCCAGACCTTTACGGAAATCCATTTGTCCTTCTTCAAGAGGATGAGCTTTGTAATATTCAACTAATTCTTCTTTAGATAAATGCTCTTTAAGCTTTCTTAATTCTTCAACGTTACGATATTTTTTATATAAATCATTAGGTACATATTTTCTTCCACCCGGCTCTATGTATAATGCATAAGCAAAATTAGTCTGGCTGTCACCGAGTAGACTTTGACTGTTTGCTAATGCTTTCTCATACTCTTCAGGATCAAAAAAGGATTCAGATTGTTCTTTAGTGTATGTTAGAACTACATCTACTGACTGACCATTTTCGGGATTCCAAGCAAGAATTCGTATTGGTAATTTACTTTCCCGTAATGCCCATATTCGCAGCCATTGTGGATATAAATCACTGGTTAAATCGAAAACAACTATATCTTCCGAAATAACCGCTTTCGGATTAATCATAGGAGTTATTTCCTTCAGAACACCATTACTCATTCCTTGAACTACTGTATTCAAAGAAAAACTATCTGATTGACCAGGCATATCTATTACACTCCGGGCCTGATTATCAAACTGGTCACTATCAATTTTTTCCCGTGTTACATAATTAAATCCGGAAATAAGTTTGCCGTTTTTAGCGAAAAGAACTTGTTCTTTAACTTTAATCCTTGCTTTCCCTCCGCGCCCCATCCAGATATCAATCTGAACAGGCTCTGCTGATGTATTCCCCTTTAAATAAAAAGTAGCATTAAAAAAAGAAACAGATTGAAATTTTTCGACTACATCCGCCCAGGCGATGCTTGAGTTCCCGAATTTTTCGAAGCCGAATATAATAACTATAATAATCGACGCTGCGACTGCCAGTTTTATGAGCGGAACAAATTCTAATCGAGAGAGAGTTCCTTTCTGCTTGTGATTATTTATCGCTTTCAAAATCTTCTCCTGACGAGTATGTGTTTCAGAATCGATTTGGGCGAAATATTCTGTGAGAAGCTTATCTTCATCTTTCAGGGCATTTGCGTATTCACTGCAATCTTTGCATTCATTCAAGTGCTGCTGTAAAATTTCAGCTTCTGAATCGGGCAGGATTCCGGAAACGAAATCAGTTATTTTTTCTTTATTTTTTTCACATTCGCTTTTCATTTTTCGACCCTTTCGGTCAGAATCTCATGAAGCATTTTTCGAGCCTGCCTTATTCTCTGGCAGGTGTTCGAGTGCGAGATTTCGAGTTTGCCTGCAATTACTTTGGCGTTTTTCTGCTCGAAGTAATACATTGTGAGCGGCAGCCTGAGTTCCTGCGGAAGTTGCTTTATTGCATTCTGTAAATCGTGATTTTCACTTGTAACGTTATTGGATTCCTCTTTTTGTTTTGAAACAATCTCGTTTGCCTTTTTCTTTCGGCGAAGAAAATCTATACATAAATTTTTGGCGATTCTCATAATCCATGCCTCGAATTGTTCGTTTTTATCGAGTTTATTTATATTCTGAAAGCCTCTCAACATTACCTCCTGCGCGAGGTCTTCTGCATCGTGAATATTTCCGAGCATACCCAGACACAGAACGAATACAGTCCTGTAATGCTGTTTTACAAGAACTGTGTAAGCCGTTATGCCTGCCTGTCGATAGCTATCAATCAAATTTCCACCTTTTAATGGAATTCCAAAAATCTTTAACTATAATAAAAACGAATAGCCGACTGTCAAAATGCAAAAAAATACTACTAAAGCTGCAAAAATTACTCAAATTTTATCCTGACAAGCCTTTCTATCACTTGGATTGAGGTATTCATTATGTCGATATAAGAATCGTATTACGTTGTACGGTTGCGGAACTTTTCAGAAAAGCCGGATATATCGGACGAGCCTGATCTGTCCGACAACAATTCCGTGATTGGCAGATAACCGTTCAACGAGATTCGGTAGTATGACAAAGAATTTTCTTTTCTTGACATAAACGTATATAGGAAATAAACTTAAACATGAAGCTTTTCAACATCTGCAAACGCGGATTTGATTTTTTAATATCATTATTAGCAATGGTGATATTGTCCCCATTTTTGGCTATGATTGCTATAGCCATAAGGTTTGAAAGCGAAGGAGAAGCGATTTTCCGCCAGGAAAGAGCTGGAAAGTCCGGTAACAGATTTGTGTTATACAAATTTCGGACAATGAAACGGGATGCTGATCCGTATGGTTCAAGCCCGAAATCAGCGGAAGACGCCCGTCTGACGAGAATCGGACGCTTTTTGCGTGAATATTCGCTGGATGAATTGCCGCAGCTATACAACGTCCTGAAAGGCGATATGAGCCTTGTGGGGCCGAGACCGCTGTATATTTCTCAAGC
>JARRRJ010000385.1:4101-6226 GCA_037380865.1 Sedimentisphaerales bacterium | reverse complement strand
TTGGAAAAAGAGACGCCAGATACGAATCGCTTCACAGGAATCCAAGAATTTCTGCGCCATTATATTTTCTGATCCATTATCTTATTCAGGGCTGCTTTCAGACTGCGGTAGGATTTGTGTTTATCTTTACGGCGCAAATCACAACACTAGGATCAATTTGGCCAAAATTCGGTTTTTTGATATGGGGTATTGGTTATGTGGGTTCTATTACAGCAGATACTCAATTATATCGTTTTCGAAAAAATCCGGATAATCGTGGCAAAGTCTGTCAAGTTGGCTTATGGAATTACTCCCGCCATCCAAATTATTTTTTTGAGATTCTTTTATGGATCGGTTTTGCTCTTATAGGTTTACCTGTTCGACTGGGATGGCTCGGGCTAATCTCTCCGATAACATTGTTATTAACAATGTCACTAATAACAGGCCCTATTTCAGAACGTCAATCGCTCAAGTCTAAACCAGATGCTTATCGTCAATACCAAAAAACCACATCTATGATTATTCCCTGGTTCAAGACAACTAAAACTACATCGGCTATATCCGACTCATAATAAGATAAGTTATTGTAGCTGTTGATGCTGACAAAAATGAACCCCAAATCATATCAACAATTGACAGCATTAAAGGCCAGTCACGAAGTGTAGCCAAATTGGTCAAGTCATAAGTAGCATATGCGATAAAGCCAAACAATGCAGCCATGGCAATTGTATAAACCAACGACCGCTTCTCCATGCCAGGAAGCAAGGCGAAAATTAGTACACCGACAAGAAACAGCAAATAAAAAATGATTGCTGCTATCCAGTTAATATTAGGTGTTATTAGCGGCTCAAGGGCTTTTCGATAAAAACCTTTGGCTATCACGCCAAGCCAAATCATATCAACAATAAAAAATACTGGTACACTTACAATATAGGTTATAAATATTCTCGACATTGGCATATATCACTTCCTTTCAGCAATAAACAACAAATCATATTCAGTCTATACCTAAAATGTTAAATTTACAAAGAAAATTCTAATGCATTTGTAAGACATTGAATGACCGGATTATATGATTTGTACATAGCTTATAAAAAAACTCATAAATAAAATCATCTATGTAGTATTTCTTTAAGCCTTATATTTGATCTCCATACTGTTCAAGCTCAGGTATTTAGAAAAAATTATAGATGTTTTACAAATCAATACTGCTTCTTAAGAGTTTAAATGGTAAATGTCAGTTAAAATAAGTTTCATATATTAACCTGCGAAAAGAAAAAATATAAAGATATTATATAGTGTATTGACTGAAAGATGTAAACAAAGATATAATATTACTCATGATTAGGAAGACTTATATATCGATATTGTTTCTATTTGTATTAACAGAATCGGTACTTGCGCATAAACCTATATGGAGCGACAAACCTGCTATAGATCCCAATACCGCCATCTCTCTTATTGATCCCAATATATCGCAGGTTGTTTATCGCTCTTTGCCAGCCGGGCCTAATCAAGTCTGGACAACTTTAACCGCCCATGCAAAATTCAAGCTATATGTCCAAATTGGTGTGCCTGTAATAGAACGTATGAAAAATTTCAGGCCAAATTTGGCTGTGGTAGGGCCTGGGCTGCAGAAATCAAAACTACCTTTCATAAGTCCGACTAACTATGGTGCAACTGTAATTGATACCAATTCAGTTGAACCTCGTTTGTTTCATGAACCTTTCACTGGCACTGACTCGTGGATTCTGGAAAGTAAGACTATCGAACTACCTCAATCCGGAACGTTTTATGTAGTTGCTTTCGATCCGAAACAATCCGGCGGAAAACTTTGGATTTCGGTAGGCCAAAAGGAAAAATTTGGACTTGCTGATTTATTAAACATGGGCCAGACCATAAAATTAGTCCGAGGTTTTCATGAATCAGATACTATTGTCCAGGCTGATCCGAATAATGCAACATCCGATTAAGTATAAAAAAGTAAACTATAGAATTTTATAACTGTTTAATTCTTTTCATTGTATAAATTGTCCAACCAATACACGAACTGATTATTTCGAATATTTTGCTATATTTTGTGATATCGAATTTTTCCCATAAAATACATTATTGAAGCTCTTGAAAAGAGAGGTAATTCAGAAAT
>JARRRJ010000385.1:0-4073 GCA_037380865.1 Sedimentisphaerales bacterium | reverse complement strand
GAAACAAAATATTCCTGCTATTTTCTATCACTCTATCCGTCTGAGCAGAAACATCCTGTACATACCTTGTTGCCATTGTTAAATTTGCGTGGCCGAGCAGTCTTTGGACTGCAAATGGATCGCCTGATCTTGCCGCTAATGTAGCAGCGGTCCTTCTCAAGGTATAGAATCCTGTTCCCTTTGGTACATTGAGACCAGCTTTTAAGATCAACCTCCTGAATTTTGTGGAAATCAAATTTGTAGTTGTGTAAATCTCTTTACCTCTGTCATCAATTTTCATATTTGTCTGTATATATGGATTACCTCTTGAAGTATAAAAAACAAGGCTTCCCCTTCTTTTTATCTTTCTAAGTGATACAACTGTCTCCGGCCATAATGGTAAATCCCTGTAAATTCCTGTTTTTCTCCTTGGTAATATTACTTTGGAATTTTCAAGATCCAAATCAGTCCATTTAAGATATGCACAATCAGTACATCCGAAACAGCAATTTAATCCGAGCCATATCATAGCCTGTAACTTGATATCAGCGATAGTTAATAATTTGTTTATCTGTTCTGAATTGAAGGTGAATCTCTCTTGATGAATTTCTTTTGCTCTTGAAATTGCATCAATGTTGGGAATATCCTTCAGTATATCATTCTTTCGGGCCCAATGAAACATCGCTTTCATAATACTGAGATGTAGATTCAATCTGCAAACAGAGCTGTAATGTTTCTGAAGGCTTCTTTTATAATTCTGTAAACTCAGCGTTGAGATACTTTTTATCCTACAACCCTCACCAAGAAATTCCATTAATTTTTTCAGACTTCTGTTTTGATCATTATGGTGACGCGCAGTAAGATTGTCTGCTTTTAATTTCGTATGCTGATACTTTAAGTACAAATCACAAATTTCCTTTAGTGTCATATTCCCATTTGCTGATTTTAATAAGGTGTTATCATACCCATGTAGAAATATTGCCTGATCAAGATATCTTTCAAGTGCCTGTTTTCTGTCAGAACCAAAATAGTAAATATGTCCTTTGATCTTTTTACAATATTGTCCTGATGGATGAAGCGTAAGCGGGAATTTATCTGAACGTGTTTTTCTGATTGAACTTTTCATGATTTTCTCCTCCAAAAAAATGACCTGTTTTAAAACGATATTTGCGAAATAGTTGTACAAATGGTTGTAGTTTTTTCATAAGAAAATCCGATCACATATTCATAACAAATTACAGGATATAATCTTATGAGTATTATAATAAATGAGATGAGGCAGGTCATTTGATCCAGTGACCATTGAATGTTGTGAAAAGACATTATTCGCTGAAAAAGGTACTCCCAAAGTGGTATTTTATAGATCAAATCAACCAGATTGAGTAAGCCCGGAAATCATTCCAGGGCTTTTTTATTAATATGACAGTGCTTGCTCGATAATTATTCTTTGATATAATTATACTGATTTTCTGAAAATAACAACATGTTTCTATATATTAAAAGAGGTCCATCTGCACCTTTCAGACACATCACCACGAGTCTTGGACCTTAGAACATCAAACGTCTGCTTTCAGAGAAGTAGTATGGCTGATGTAACAAAAATTCTGAATGCAATTGAACAAGGCGATCATAAAGCCGCAGAAGAACTGTTACCAGTGGTATATGAGGAACTACGTCTATTGGCTGCACAGAAGATGTTACATGAACAGCCGGGACAAACGCTTCAGGCAACAGCATTAGTTCATGAAGCATATCTTCGGTTGGTGGAGGCGAAAGATCAAAATTGGAACAGCCGCGGCCATTTCTTTAAATCTGCAGCGGAGGCAATGAGGAGAATTCTGATTGAGAATGCCCGACGTAAACAGTCTGCGAAGTATGGTGGGAATCACCGAAGAGTTAAGCTTGATGTAACTGAATTAGCTATAGAAGGATTCTCAGATGAAATCATCGCGTTAGACGAGGCATTGACCAAACTCACAAATCACAAACCACTTGTTGCAGAAGTAGTGAGGCTCCGTTACTTCGCCGGCCTTACTATCGCCCAGATATCTGAAATTCTGGGCATCCCTAATCGAACAGTTGATAGCTACTGGGCCTATGCACGTGCGTGGTTGTTCAGGGAAGTAAATCGTTCTAATCAGGAAAGACCGTGAGTTTGGATTAAATCCACAGTTATTAGCCACAACTAACACGTTGCTATTTGAAAAACATATGTGCTTGCGTTTGTTGTGTTTGTCATAAGAAGCTAAAATATGAAGTTATCGGGGATTTTTTGACAAAATATTGTCCATTTTAATTTTTTTCTGCGCGTTTTTGTTGTGAATTTCGCACTGTTATTTAAGGGCAAGATGAATAAAGGACTACTAAAAAATGGATAAAAGAATACAGAACATTGAATTGATTCTTCTGGAGGCCCTGGAGAAAAAGACTCCGGAAGAAAAAGTGGCCTATATTAACCAGGTGTGTGGTGACGATAAACAAGCACAGATGGAACTGGATTCTCTAATTAAGTCCTATGAACAAGCAGGCAACTTCATAGAGACTCCGCCTGTAGGCCAACAAATAATTTTGGATGAACCTGCTGTTTCCGAAGGTCCCGGTACAGTCATAGGCCACTACAAGCTATTAGAGAAGATAGGTGAAGGTGGAATGGCGGTTGTCTATATGGCTGAGCAGGAAAAGCCGATCCGACGTAAAGTAGCCTTGAAAATCATCAAATTGGGGATGGATACTAAATCTGTTATTGCAAGATTTGAAGCAGAACGCCAGGTTCTTGCTATGATGGACCACCCGAATATTGCAAAAGTCCTCGATGCCGGTGCAACTGAAACCGGACGGCCGTATTTTGTAATGGAATTAGTTACTGGTGTTCCCATTACTGAATATTGCGATGACAACAATCTGAGTATCAAAGAACGATTGGCCTTGTTTATCCAGATCTGCAACGCTGTAAAGCATGCCCACCAGAAAGGAATTATTCACAGGGATATCAAACCGTCGAATATTCTGGTGACAATGCACGATGGCGTGCCGGTACCCAAGGTCATCGATTTCGGCATCTCTAAAGCAATAAATCAGAAATTAACTGAAAAGACACTGTTCACCCGGTACGCTCATATCCTCGGAACTCCGGCCTATATGAGTCCAGAGCAGGCAGAATTAAGCGATGTTGATATCGATACACGCTCCGACATTTACTCGCTGGGTGTATTACTTTATGAATTGCTCACGGGTACGACACCCTTCAATAAAGAGGAATTAGGCGGATCCGGACATCATCATTCTACGCCGGACTTACTCCGAAAATCCATCCGCGGCGATCTGGATTGGATTGTGATGAAATGTTTGGAAAAAGACCGAACTCGTCGGTATGAAACAGCTCATACACTGGCTGAGGATATCGAACGCCATCTGAAGAATGAGCCGATCCTGGCCGGTTCACCGGGCATGTTCTATCACCTGCAAAAATTCGTACGCAGGCATCGGGTACGTCTCCTCACGGCCGCGGCGGTGGCGGCTCTGGCAGTCGGCCTGGCTATAACAGGCGCTATGTACTGGCACAGTTCTCGCCTGGAATGGGCCAAGGGCGAGGCACTACCCCGGATAGTCGAACTCGTGCAAGCCGGGGATACTATTTCAGCTTTCCCATTAGCCCAACGTGTCCGAAAGGTCATTCCCAATGATCCAACCCTTATCGATTTGTGGTCCCGCATCAGCAAGACATACACAATTGAAACTAGCCCGGCAGGAGCTCAGGTGTTTTATCGGCAATATTCTGACCAGGACGGGCCCTGGCACTACCTCGGACAATCTCCTCTAAGAGACGTCACACTTGCGAATTGTATCTATCGCTGGAAGATCGAAAAACAGGGCTTCAACACACATGAATGCGTCACCGATCAACCCATTTCGGTTAGACTTTGCCCCAGTGACCTTGAGCCGGATATGGTATGGATAAACGGCTGGAAGATCAACGGCTGGCAGGCTGAGCTGCTCCGCGATTCCTATGCCCAAAGCACGGTAGCGGCGGCGCCGGCCTTTTTGATGGACAAATATGAAGTGACGAATGAGCAGTTCCAGACCTTTGTCAATGC
>JARRRJ010000384.1:0-4215 GCA_037380865.1 Sedimentisphaerales bacterium | reverse complement strand
CGTGCTTTTGGGAAATAATTTATAAAGATAAATGCCTGCTAAAAACATATTTAATATCGATGGGAACATGAAGCATGTTTTCTGCAACGTACCATCAGGATTCAATACCCGGCAGCCAGTTACGGCCGTGTCAGGATGTTTGTCAGCAAAAACAACTGTTTTCTCAATTGCCTGATCCAGTACGATAGTGTCGCTGTTAAGGAGCAAAATATATCTGCCTTTGGCAATTTTAACGGCTTGGTTATTGGCAGCAGCGAAACCACGATTTTCCGAATTCGATATAAGAAGGACATGTTCGAATTCGTCCTTTACCATTTGTGCAGATCCATCAGTAGAGTTGTTGTCGACAACAACTATTTCATAATCAACTTCCCTGGTATTTTCACCAATCGACTTGAGACAGTCTCGAAGAAGGTCTTTCGTATTCCAGTTCACAATTACTATTGATACGTCCAAAATACCTCGCTTGCTATTCCAAGGACAGGAATGGTTTTCGATTGAATCAAAACTCAGAATCGATGCTTACTCATGACAATCTTGTCTTCATGCTTGCGGCTTACGACGAACATGCTGTTGGCCAGAAGCCTTGTACGACCGATATATTTTACTTCCTCTATAGAAAAGCCTCTTTTTTGAAGCACATTCTTTAAGGAATTCAGCGTATAGAACCTCAAATGAGGAAATTCCGGATCGAAATGTTTCTCGAAGCGACAAAGAGAAATAATTACATTTTTGAGTCTGTTGTGCATTGGAGTGCTTAAAACGAAGAGGCCGCCTGTTTTTAACACCCTGTTCATTTCATTGACAAAAACATCTGTAAAATGAATATGTTCGATAATGTCACCAGCCCAAACGATATCAAAATATTTATCTTCGAAAGGAAGTCCCTTTTGCGAGTCTGCACATTCGAAAGTGATTTGAGGGAAACTGCTCCTTGCTTTCTCGATTAATTCATCGACTACATCTACTCCATAAGCTTCGTGACCTGTTTGAACGAGCTTGTGGCATAGTTCGCCGCTCTGACAGCCGATGTCCAGCACTTTGCAGATTTTCTTTCCTCTCATAAAATCCAGAAAATACCGCAATCTTATTCTTTGAATCTCAACGGGAGAAGCCATTTAGAAACGCCGCGTTTAAATCCGTGAATTACCTCGCCAAGTACTTTTTCCGGATGCGGTTACAATTCTCCGTATACAAAATTATTAGAGTGTTCGGAATTGTTCCAGCCTTCGATTGTGTAGCCATTCTTATCTTTATCTGTTATAAGTTTTGTAGAAGGCGCGATATCATCGAATATTCGTTTTAGCTCCGGTGCACATAAATCCCACATTATATCTTTTGCCAGAGGTGAGATACCGGCTTCACAGTTTGGATTATATTGACCTGAGCAAAAATATTCGATCATTGTGTTCTCGGTAAAAATATTCCCGTGCGCGAATCCGGGAGGAACCCATATCCATTCTCCATAATCTCTCTTATTATCGGCAGGCATATCATAGAGAATTATCCTGCCGAAAGAAGGAGAACTTTTTCGTATATCGAGAACCATATCGATCATTCGACCCGTGAGCGTTCGAACCAGCTTGCCTAAATACGGATTCCACTGGAAATGGAGGCCGCGAATTGTGCTTTTCCTCGAAAAGCTTTCGTTGCACTGCACGAACTCAACATCTTTCATAAATTCCATCGTCTCGGGATTATGGAAATCGCTCTTGCGGTAATGCTCGGTAAAATATCCCCGGTGGTCGTAAAAACGCGCGTATCTTATTACTTTAACTTCGGGAAACTCAAGGGTTTTAACTTCGATTATTTTCATTTACAAACTCGTACTTCGTCTTGTAAAGACGAAAAGAATATTCTAATTATACCTGTTTTTATACCTCGTCTAAGAATTTGTCAACAATAATTAACCTCTTTTATACTCCTTGCCGAACTGAACTCAATTCCGGGATGGTCATTATATTCATATTTCTTTCTTTTGCTGTCTCAAGCATAAGACGAATAGATTCTAATATCCAGGGATCTTTTTTCTGAGTTGAACGATCAAAATCATGAAACAGAGCAACAATACCACGCGAGTCTTCAATTATATTTGTAATTCTGTCACTGTCAGGTTTAGTTGTCCATGTATCACCGGAGTCGTATGTCCAGTAAATAATCGGAACTTTCTTTAACAGTAAATATACCAAACAGACAATATTCAATTTCCCATAAGGCGGCCGGAATGGATATGTCCCGCGATTAAAGCCAAGAGAGGAATCTATTTCGCTCCACCCTTTTTTAATATCATTTATGGCACCCCAGGGCGAAACTCTCAAATAATTCAAATGGTCAAAACCATGCGAGCATATTTCATGTCCCCGTTTCACTATTTGTCTGACAATGTTTTCCCTGCCCGCAATATTTCTACCTAGAAGGAAAAAAGAGGCTTTGATATTAAACTGATCGAGCAAGTCCATAATAGCAGGAGTCAGTTTGTCTCCGGGCCCGTCATCAAACGTTAGAACAAGTGCTTTTGATGTTACAGCTTTAGTCTTTAGCGAACCACGCGCATATCTTTCGTATATATATGGTATACCTAAATATACAAATACGATTGTAACAATAATAGAAATAATATATACTGTAAAAATCTGAACTGCCTCCAGAGGATATTTCAGGCCTTAATGAAATAAATTGAATTTATAACCATACTTGACGATAATCAGCGACGCGACTACCCACAGAAATAGATTGATGACAGTTGGTATATCGCTGATAATTGTTGCTGTGGGATCGGCGCCTTTTTGCAGATGATAAATAATGTATATGTAGCGCAACAAACCGTAAATTACAAAAGGGAGCGTCAGAAGCATCCCGGTCGTTCCCAACACGTTCTGAGTATGCTCATCAATGGTATAAAGAGCGTACGCCAGTATAGTCGCACCTGTCACCGTGGGAATAACCTGGTCGAGAAAGGAAATACTGTAATCCTTAAGGACCGGACGGGAATTGTTATTTCCATGGCCGTTAGTTACAAGTTCAACTCTGCGTTTCGTAAAGCCAAGAAATATGGAAATCATTACAGTGCATAAAATCAGCCAATACGAAGGCACAACTGATACGGCGGCACCTCCGACCAATATGCGTAAAACGAAACCCTTTTCGACGGGTGCTGCTGATCTTCACTTTTATCACATATATCGTTGATTATATAAATTGCACTTGCCACTATACAAAAACACGTAAAAGCCAGTGCAGCTCTTAAACTGAGTGACATTTGCGTAAATCGGCCGGAAAAGACCAGGGGCGCAAAAACAATCAGGTTCTTAATCCAATTATGCGGCCGAAGAATTTTGAATACTGTAGTTATATTGTTTAAAGACTGTTGATTGGAATCAGTCATTTGCAGACCTTATTTACGGTTGGAGAGACAATCGGAAAAGAATCACAACGCTTTTTCGACATCTTTATACAACGCTTCAAAATCAATTTACTCGATCGTTCAAGTAACAGGTTCGGAGGCTTTAACCTCCAGGCGATTGCGCCAGTGACGCTTAATTCGTGCCCTGAGACCGGTTTTCCTTAAAGAAAACTCCAGCATGGACTCAACAAAACGTATACATATTCGTATCATATTAATGAGTATCGGATACAATCGCGGCGCAAAAATGAGACAGGTAGCTTCGTCCCAGCACTCATAATTGCTCCATTCCTTGTGTTTGCCGCCGCCAAAACCAAAATCATAATAGTCCACGTTCGGATCATTACATAGAGATTCCACAACTTTCAAAAATAGAATAGTACCTACGTTATAATCTTTCCATTGCGGAGAGTAACCTATCTGCTCGCCGAAACAGACGTTGCCATATTTCAAAGCTCTCCGGAATGCACATGGCTGGCCGTCTATATATAGGATATCAAAACGAAGCCAGTGATTTCTGGCGGCGAAAGCGAGAAGCTCACGGTTCTTTGAATTATCCTCGAAGCCTACATTCATTCCTTGCTGATAAGTATTCGATGAAATCGACGCCGCCGCTTTGATAGCTTCATCTAAATCATCTTCTTTCGTATAAGTAACAAACTTAAATCGGCCGGAATAGTCCCGCTCGAGCCTTTTAATATATTTACTAACATGTTTCCTTCGATTTTTGGAACTTGCTCCCATGAACTGTTCAAAAGTTCCGGATACGGGAATCCTCAAGTGCGGTTCAACTTTCACAAAGTAATCCCTGC
>JARRRJ010000383.1:0-3304 GCA_037380865.1 Sedimentisphaerales bacterium | reverse complement strand
ATCAATAAGGTCACCTACATAAGAAAAGCATCGTGTTTGTTTGCCTGAACCGTATATCTGGAGCGGCTCATTTCGCAATGCGTTCTGAACAAACCTTGGGACAACCATTCCGTATTGACCGGTCTGTCTGGGTCCGATTGTGTTGAAAAACCTTCCTATTACGACATCGAGTCCATATTGCTGATAAAAAGCGAGACCAAGGAATTCATCTATCGCTTTGCTGCATGCGTATGACCATCGTGAAAAACTCGTGCTGCCCAAGACTATATCATCTTCCTCATGAAAGGGGACCGATTCGTTTTTGCCGTAAACTTCGCTGGTTGACGCGAGGAGAATTCTTTTTGAGAATTTGTTGGCGGCGTTGAGTACAATCTCCGTGCCGCCTATGTTTGTTTCTATAGTATGAACAGGATCTTCTGCTATCAATCTTACTCCGACTGCGGCTGCAAGATGATAAATCACGTCGCACTGCTCTGCAAGAGGCTCCATAAGAGTAATATCCTGAATGTCACCTTCTACGAAGGCAAAATTCCGATTTGACCTGAATTCCTCGATGTTTACCAGGCTTCCCGTGCTGAGATTATCGATAACCGCTACTTTGTCACCTTCAGCAAGAAGTCTGCCGGCAAGGTGAGAACCGATGAAGCCTGCACCGCCCGTAATTAGTACTCTCATATTTAATCCAAATAAAACAAGCCTTTGTCGAAAACATTGTCTGGAAATTATTATTCTTAGTCAATCATAAAACAATAGATTGTGTCTAATTCCGCTTCGCGTGTTTGGACTTCGTCCCCGTCGGCTGCGCATGAAAATTACCTTAACAGCCTCATCACCGGATTTAATCTTTGGCAAAAACAAGTTTCTCCAATAGATATTTTTCTGTGTCAATATTTCATAAGTATCGTCAAATAAAGAACATAGCTTTAGAACCAGCAGGCCGGTTCTTTTTGCAAAGCCTTATAATAACACGTAAAGTTGTGCTAATGATTCACAGGATGGCTCATACCTACAAAATTATCCTGAAAATGCGTTTCGTCGATAAATTTCAGACAAATTTCAAAAAAATCGTTACGTTTATATCTCCAACTGTGACAGTATATAAAAGAAGCATAACGAAGGAGCGACTCTGGCCAGAAGATGAATACAGATACGTGAAAACGAAAATGCCAAAAGAGCATTCCAAACTAAATTGAGCATTCAGGCTCTTCCATGGATGATATTAACGAACGAGGATCATATTGTCGTCGCCGAGGATTTTTCTTTGTCTGAGTTGAATGAAAAGATTGGGGAAATTCAGTAAAATCGAACTTATTTCAATATGGAGCATATTATTCTTTATCGCTTGACTATAGTTAAGACAGGATATAGGATAATATTATGCCGCCTATTCATATTGATATTGGTTTTATAGTGACAATACTGGTTGTTGTATTGCCTTCCCTGACTATACATGAGTTCGCTCATGGCTGGATGGCGTACAAATTCGGTGATGATACCGCTAAAAATATGGGCAGGCTCACGCTTAATCCCATAGCGCATATAGACTGGTTCGGCACTATTTTGCTACCTCTGTTGATACAATTCGGGTATGCCAAACCAGTCCCTGTGAATTTTTCAGTCTTGACCCGGCTGCAGATTCTGCTCGTAGCGGTAGCAGGTCCCATATCAAATATATTACTGGCTCTTGTTTTAGCGGCTACTTATCATCTGCTTGTTTTGCTTGGTGCTCATGTGCCGCCTTTGGTTGGGGACTTTTTATTAATGGGTGTTCTTCTTAATTTTGTATTCGCGGTATTTAATCTCATTCCGATCCCGCCGCTGGATGGTTCGAGAATAATTTACGCAAGTTTGAAATCTCCGCAGGCTATAAGAATTTACAGTCATTTTTCTCAATTCGGTATGTTTATTATTTTCGGACTGGTATATTTAAGCTGGAGCGGCAGGTTCAATGTATTTGGTCAGATTATTTACCCTGTGATAACATTTGTTTTCAATATACTTCATTTACCTTCAATTTATTAGAAATAAGGAATAGAATCATGTTTATTAATGAAAGTCCGCATTTGCCCGGCAGACGGAAAAGATTTTTTTCACCTCTGCATGAAAAGCGCAGAGGCGGCACAATAATTAACATTATCACTGCCATAATCTTATTCGGTCTTATCGCCGCCGGAGTTCTATGGGTTATAAAGACTGCCGGTGATATGGGCGGGCAATATACCACCGCTATGGTAAATACCCAAAACCAGGCGACGGAACTGAAATGCCAGACGAATATGCGGTCTATCTGGCAAGTTATTCAGGCGTATGGACTCAGCAACGATAAATTGCCCGAATCTTTCGATGACTTGGTTTCCGAGACAGGCTATTCAAGTCTTTTCCAGTGCCCCGAGCCAAACAGCCCGAAATATGATTACATTCCGGGTCAGACTCTGGATTCGCCGGGGGATAACATACTGTTGTACGAGCCTGAGCCTGTCCATAATGGAAAAGGTAATGTGCTGAGAGTCAACGGAAGAATCGACCTGCTTAGTCCCGAAGAGCTTCAGTCCGCTCTTGAACAAACCAAAGTGCATCTTAGATAACCAGCCTTTAGCCCGAGACCATCGCCATAAGAATACCTGCGCAAGCAATAAAAACTATCGGAGCTAAAATTCTCACAACTATTTTGGGCAGAGAAGTCTCGAAATAGCTTGCAGATAACGCAAGGCAAAGATGGACAGGCGTCATAAGTAGGCCGCAGACGAGACCTGAAAAAGCGAGAGTCTCAAGTCCGATTATGGCATTGTGTCCGATGCCGATAAACGGAACAAGAAATGGAAAAGTGATTGCGACTGTTGGTAAAGTAAGACCAGTCAAAAACGCTACAAGAAACGGCAGGAAAAATATAACTACATTTTGCGGCACGCTCATCGCGGTAAAAAAGCTTACCACTTGGTTAATAGCGTTTCCGGCTTCGAGATTGATTTTGAACAGCAGAGCA
Organism: Sedimentisphaerales bacterium; assembly: GCA_037380865.1. Classification (GTDB taxonomy): domain Bacteria; phylum Planctomycetota; class Phycisphaerae; order Sedimentisphaerales; family Anaerobacaceae; genus JAFGPS01. The sequence continues at coordinate 321 of JARRRJ010000383.1, read as the reverse complement.
CCGAGTATAAGCAAAGCGAAGTCGATATTGAAACCCTCTTTGAAAAATAATTTCCAGCGTATTAAAGGCACCCTGTGGTAAAGAAGAAAAATGGGTATTGCAATTATTAATCCAACCGCAGGAGGCAGGTTAGTGACTGCAAAGAGAGCCGCAACTAATCCAATAGGCCAGAACGCATGAGCGAAGTTCTTCAGGTTATGTGAAAACTGCGCATGAGATTGTTTCTTGTCTCTTGGTGGTATTCCGAATAGTAAGAGGAAAACAATACCTGTTGTTATTCCCGCAAAAGAAATAGCGATGTTGTGCGAAATCAGTGCAAAC
>JARRRJ010000382.1:0-5129 GCA_037380865.1 Sedimentisphaerales bacterium | reverse complement strand
CTGGTTCGGCTCGGTCAAGTCAATGTGGCATCGCCATATCCAGGGCTGTTTTTTTCTGTACGACCTGATCAGTGCCAAAGGCTGGGGATCATGCACGATAACGCAGTCGTGGTCGAGGTGCGTAAACCTGGCGTAGTTGCCGATAACCTGCAGATACAGTTCTTTCTTTTCTTCGGTCAGCTCGATGTCGGCGCCCTGGAGAGCATTGTGAAAGCTCTTTGTAATCTCGAAGAACTCAGGCGTGCCGTGGAGAATTCGCCATCCTGCATTGATACCGACATCATTCATGAGCATAGCTAACGAATATAAAATTTCCGCGACGCCTCCGCCCATGTAAGTACTATTGACGTGCACGATATGTTTTCCGTACAGGTGCCTTGCCCTTGCGTAGATTTCAGCCAATGTTTCATCGGGTACGATGCCGCGAAAATTTTCAAGACTTAACATATAAATTCCTTTTCTGCTATGTTACCAATATTTGTTATAACTCTAAGTGCCTGAAGTGAGCTACGACGGGCAGGGTGCGATTAATCGCGCCTTTTTCGCCTTTAGTCGCTCTCGACTTCGGTCCCTTTCAACTCCAAACTCTGTAACAAGATTCTTATTTCTGTCGGTGTATCCACCTGGTACTTCGCTTTTGAAATGCCTGGTCCCACCTTTATTGAAAACACATCTTCCGGCAGGGCACTGAACATTTCCTCATCTGTGTAATCATCGCCGGCCGCCAGGATAAACTGCCATCTCTCCTCGCCCATTAACAACTCCGCGGCGCGCCCTTTATTTATATCGACAGGTTTTATTTCGAGAATTTTGTTTCCTTCGAAAACACCGATTCCAAGATTCTCAGTAAAATTGAGAAGCGTATTTCTCAGTTCCTGCTCCCTGATATAGGCAAGCTCCGGCGCCGACCTGCGATAGTGCCAGACCAGCGAAAAGCTCTTTTCTTCAATCGAAGAGCCGGGCGTCCTGTCGCGATAAATCTCGAGAATGGGCAGCACGGATTCTTTCCATTGGGCCTCGAAATGATGCGTGCATGTCCAGTCCCGGCCTTTGTTCTTTACCCATGCACCGTGTTCAGCGACCATCGAAATATCGAGTGCTCCGAGCCATTCGTCGAGAGTTGCCCTGTCTCTGCCGCTGATTATCACGATATTATTTCCGGGATCCTTCGATAAATTCTCTATCAGGCTCAACAGCTCTTTATCCGGGCCGGCTTCGGCAGGTTTGCCTTTGAAGCCCACGAGCGTGCCGTCATAATCGAGCAGAACCAGTCTTCTTTCGCTCGAGTTATATGCGCGGATCAGCTCCCGTCGTGCGGAATCGGAAAGTTTTCGCACTGCCAGTTCTTCCTGAGTTTTTCTAATTTCAGACAGAGCATGCATAAAATCGCTGCTCCATCGCGAGACAGTATATCTTTTCAATCTTGCCTGCATCAACCTGTTTCGTTCGATTTGCTCTTGCTCGGGCATTTCCAACGCGTCTTTTATTGCCTGAATAATTGCGGCCTTGTTATTCGAGTTCACTATCACTGCTTCGCCAAGCTCGCTGGCCGCACCTGTCATTTCACTGAGGATCAGAACACCTTTGCCATCGTTTTTGCTCGCTATGAACTCCTTCGCAATGAGGTTCATGCCGTCGCGAAGAGGAGTGATCAGGGCAACGTCAGCAGCACTGTAAAGTGCTGATATCTGGTTGAAGGACATGAATCGATACAGGTACCAGACAGGCATGTAGCCTATGGAGCCATGCTCTCCGTTTACCCTGCCCACGAGCTGCTCGAGCCTGTTTCGGAGTCTCTTGTAGTCCTCGACAGTTGTGCGCGACGGAACGGCCACCATAATCAGCGTGACTTTCTCCTTGTAGTGAGGATTCTCCGACAAGAACAGGTCGAACGCTTCGAGCCTTTGAATAATGCCTTTGGTGTAGTCGAGACGGTCTATCGAGATGATTATTTTTCTATCGCCCACGTGCTGAAGTATTTTCTCTTTCTCCCTGACAATCTCCGGGTCCTGTATCGCGCGGGAATATTTTTCATAGTCAATCCCCATTGGAAACGCGTCGACTTTAGCGATTCTGCTGTCAACATGAAGCGTGCCAAGCGTATGTTCGAGACCCATGATTCTCGATACGCTGCTGAGGAAATGCCTCACATAGTCGTAAGTATGAAATCCTATCAAATCCGCCCCGAGCAGGCCTCGCAGAATCTCTTCGCGCCAGGGAAGAAGCCTGAACATTTCATACGACGGCCACGGAATATGCAGAAAATAGCCTATTTCCACATCAGGTAATTCTTTTCTGAGAAGATATGGCAAAAGCATCAATTGATAATCATGCACCCAGATTGAATCTCCCGGCCTTGCAACCTTCAATACTTCCCTGCAAAATGCCTGATTCACCTGCTTATACGACTGCCAGAAACGTTCTTCCCAGACTGTACGAGTCAGAAAATAGTGAAATAAAGGCCAGATCGTGTTATTGCAGAATCCCAGGTAATAACGCTCGACCTGCTTTTTCGAAAGAAAGACCGGCATGCAATTCTCGTCAGCCAGTGCATTTGTTACAAGCTTCTTGTCCTCATTATTCAGTCTCTCATTTTCTATTCCGGGCCAGCCGATCCAGAGTCTCTCGAAGCTCTCAGGAAGCGAAGATAATCCGACTGCGAGCCCGCCGGCACTCGGCCGAAAAGAAAATTCTGCGCCGCGTTTGCTTATGCTGAAAGGCAGTCTGTTTGCTACTACGAGTAAACGATTCATACCTTGTTTATAACAAACTCGCGGATAATCTCAAGGCAAAAAAGCCAAAACGCAGGCTTAAAGACGCATGTGATTAAAAGCACAAATCGTAAGTATTTAGCAAACAAGTACATAAGAAGGATAGTTACAAGTGAGCTAAAGTAATTGAAATGAGCTAATGTTGTTTCCGAACAGTCAAGCTTTAGTCACTTTCAACTTTAGACACTTTAGTTACTTTTCCTGCTTTTTTCTTTGAACTTTCCTTTTTGGCAATTATGATACTCGCAACTGAGAAATAGTAGTTCAGGAGAAACAGACTTGGGGTCTGAAGATAATCAAAAAATAGTTCATCGTGTCGCTTTGATTACATCAGAGCACACCTATTCTCAATATCCCGCCTTTTTGAGACACCTTCTTGTCGGGCTGGCTGATGAATCTGTTCCCGTTGCGCTTGTATGTCCTGAGAGCTGTAACGTCGATTCGTTAGTAGTAGGCGCAGTTGAAGTAATCAGGTATTGCTGGCCTGGCGATTGAATCTGCCTTATGTCCTGAACATCAACGCGCTCCACAAGCGCTTCTCATTCTCACGCAACTTTGGTAAAAGGCTTCCAGTTTCAGAAGTTCACTGCAAAAAAATCATAGTTCCGACGGTAACCATCGGCGACAACATAATGAAGCTGTATCCGCATGTTGCCGACATTGTTCAGCAGGTCAATTACGGCACGTTCGCCTCAACAAAAATGAGCTGCTTTTCCCACTCCTCGGACTTTATAACAATCGTCATGGCTTATCCCGCGCGCTATTGCGATGAGGTTGAAAATATATTCAATTCGATCAGGCATTTGAGAATAGACGGATATGAGTTTATGATTTTCCTGATGGGCGCCGATTCTTTTTATCCCAGAGAGTCTTTTCGTACGAAGAGGTCGGACTTCGCATCAATGGCTTCCAGAACAGAAAAGAAACTCTGGAAGCTCCTCAATACCCTGGACCTGGCACAGTACGCTACAATGGTCCCGAAGCAGATACCAGCGTCATATGTCCTGTCTTCGGGAGACATTTTTATTTATCCCAGGCCAAACTATATTTTCAATTTCATATTGCTTGAAGCGATGAGCACCGGAACAGCCGTAGTTGCGGCGAAGGGCGGTGTGGATGATTTGATAATTCCGGACGAAACTGCCGTGATTCTGGAAACCTTCGATGAACCTGGAATCATGCGCACCCTGCAAAAGCTGCTCGACAGGCCCGAATTCGCAAGGCAGCTCGCAAAGAACGCACAGCATTATGTTAGAAAAAATTATTCCGTGAGCAGCATGGTAGCACAGATACTTCAAATCTATAACGAAGCGGCAGTCTGAGTCTTCGGAAGTTGAAAAACGCTTGAAAGCGTCTTCGTTTTGATGTATGTGACTTATAGAAATTTACTTTCTTAACAAGGAGTGTTAAAGATGCGAACGAAACCAATTTATCTCAATTTAGTGTTACTGGCAATCGCAGTTCTCGGACAGGGATGTGTAATAGCGGCTGTAGGTCTTGGTGCGGCTGGAACCATAGCCTACGTTCGAGGTGACCTCGAAGCTACCGAAGCGAAGGATATCCAGGTTGTTTATTCTGCCGCTCTGCAGGCTGTCGAAGACCTTCATTTGAACCTCATCAGCAATTCCCAGGATGCTCTTTCAGCCACAATTTTAGCAAGAGACGCGAGTGATAAAAAAATAACAATAAAAATGAAAGCAACGGGCGAGCAGACTACAAAACTCTCTATTCGCGTCGGAACTTTCGGAGATGAAGCCAAATCGCAGCAGATTTATCAAAAAATCTATGATATCCTACATCCTGTAAACAAATCCTGAAACGTCATGTCACCTGCCGATTATTTCTACGTCGACAGGTTTGTCCGAGAGGGGAGTATCAGGTGAAGCGAGCAGAGTACCGAGCCTGTATGCTTCATCGAAAGCTGTGGGATGCCTGGTGATTGCACCGAATTCATCCACTTTGCCAACGAATAAACCGGACACATATTTTACCCGGAGACCATCGAGATAGCTTTTAAAAGTCCAGCGAATACACTCGAACTGCTTTGCACTTCTCGAGCCGCCCACGGCTATAACCATCGCATAACGTTCGCCATCGGAACGCTCGCTTGATTTATCGGCAGGGTGCTGAGCAGGTCTTTCTGCTTTTTCCAGGATGTATTTTTCTGCCCAGAAGCATTGGCCGCGGTCTATAAGCATTTTTGCCTGGGCGCATACGCTCATGAAAAACACAGGCGTAGAGAGAATCAGCCTGTCTGCCTTGAGAAGTTTTTCCAGAACCTGCTGATAATCATCTTTGACCACGCATCTGCCCGACTTGTAGCACCAGTTGCACTCGATGCAGGGATTTATTTTATAG
>JARRRJ010000381.1:0-3309 GCA_037380865.1 Sedimentisphaerales bacterium | reverse complement strand
CATCGCTGAAATCGTCGCAATTTTTCGGTAGAACAAACTTGACGCTCATATTCGCAGGGATTGTCATTTCGAAAGCACAACTGTCCGGCTGCTTATCCATAGACAATAGAATTGTTCCTCTTATTGTCGGCGTTTTTATGCTGAACGAGTTCAATGCTCCCGGCTGAGGATGGATCAGTGTCTTCTTGAATCCAGGTTCGATAGGTCTTATTCCCGCGACAAAGCGAGGGATAATATTTGCGAGAGCCGCTCCCCAGGCATGGTTCCAGTCAAGGTTGGGTTTATATGCGACGCTCCATGCTTCCATCGTGACAGTCGAGCCTTCGCGCATCATGTTCATCCAGCCTGTCGGAGTTTCGTTCGTCATAATTTTCAGAGCGGCATCTTCCTCGCGTGTAAGGTACAGCGCTTCAAGAAGATACTGCGCGCCATAAACACTGCAAGCGATTCTCTCGGTCTCGCTGCGCCTGTGATTCCTGACAAAATCGATTACCGCCGCTTTTTTATCCTCGGGAACAAGGTCAAAAGCAAGAGCCCACATGTTTGTGTGCAAAGATGAGTGTGTCGTGCCTTCGCCGTCAACATATAAGCCTGTATCCAGATTGTAGAAGGCTTTTTGATATGAGTCGTAAATCCTTGCGGCTTCCGATTTGAAATTGGCGGCATCTGAAGTCTTGCCAAGAACAATGGCGATTTTTTCCATCAAAGTGAGTGTGTGATAATAAAATGCATTTACGACTGCATTGATTGGCCGGAAAACAAATCCGTCCCGTTCTCCTTCGGGCCAGTCTGTGATGTCAGTTGTAGTCGGATCGATCAGGCCGTCACTGGGACGCGCGGAGTTTGGACTTACTGTAAGCTTATCGTTTTTTAGCTGATCATAATACTGTGCCAGCGATTCGGTATTTCCTGTATATAGATAGTCCACCCACGCCATCATGATCGAATGCTGATGCCATTCTGTCGGCCAGGTCGAGTGCGTCATGAGATATTCGTGTGAGTAGCGCGATATAGAGTATTCCGGGTCAGCATAATAATATCCGAGCTGATTGATATATGCATCAGCTTCGTATGGTTTTCTCTCCCTGTCGCCATCGACGAATATACCGCACCAGCTTGTCTCTTTCATGCTGTAGTGACATAAATCCCAGATGTCGTTGAGGTTCTCGTTGTCGCAGACGAAAGAAGCCGCGTTGTCATCGAAAGGATTATGCACGCAAAACATGGTCAGGTCTTCCTTGGAAATCGGGTAAGGCGAATTGACAAGCTCGACATATCGAAACGTGCCTATTTTCCCGAACTCGCGAGGCATCCAGTCCCTTTTGCCCACATGAATTTCATACTCCGAAGAGCCATCCAGCCTGAGAGTCGTGTGATAATATCGCACACTGCCCGCACGCGGATTTCGATCGACTAAGCCGTTTTCAATCGCTTCTCCGAGATGCAGTTCGACAGATGATGCGCCTGGCTCGCTTGTATTCGCGGTCGTTTGGTCAGCCGGGATGGTCCATCGAAGATAACCGAATGCGTCTTTTCCAAAATCAGCCATGTAGTGTCCATCTGCGATTTTTGTAACACTGACAGGTTTCACTTCTGTTACGACCTGTTTGTAACGTGATGTGCTGTACGTCGAAAAAGACGAACCTGTTTTAAATTCCTGAACAGCCGACCAGTCGGAAGGTTCATCGTTTTTATTCCACGTGCGAACCTTCCAGTAATAAATGGTATTGGTTTCCAGCGCAGGACCGGCGTAGGAAACATTTATCGAATTGTCACTTATAGTTTTGCCGCTGTCCCATTTATCGGGATTATTTTCATCCAGCAGAGACTTGCCTGTCGCAATCATAATTTGATAAGCAGTCTGCCTGTCTTCTGTCAAATCAGAATTAACGATCCATCCGAACTCCGGCGAAGAGTCACAAATGCCGTTAATTGCAGCCGCAGGATTCGTAAGTAGTTCACATCGAAACCCTGTGGGAGCAGGCGCAGCAGATGCTGAGTTTGCTATCTCGGCCAAAATTAAAATGAAAAAACTTAGCCTTTTCATGAATTCGTTCCTTAACCTCATCCGACTCATCTGTTCTTGTGCTTTGCCAACTCACGGAAGCACAGTTGTTAAAGCTGATCATTGAAAGTATATCATACGAAAAATCTGCGCCAGATTCAATTTTTAAAACGCCTCGTTCTGCTGAGAAAGAACAAGATTGAAAATTATCTGTATCCCCACTGTAAATTTTTGCCTTAAAGAGATAGAATGTTATAATCCAAATTTTATCCACTGGTTAAGAAAGAAGCAGAATCGAAAGGAAAAATGAAAAATGGGAAGTATTAAGAAGAATATCAATGTAATCTTATTGGGTGTGGGAATTGCAGGCGTCGTCTGTATTGTGGCAATATTGGCAAATCCGAGCTATGCAAGCCTGAATAATGAAGCTAACAGGTCATTTGCACGACCCTGGCTTTCGCAGTACGAAGGACGAACGGTGAGAGTAACCTTTGTCACAGTGCCGTCGTATCTGGGGACGGACCTGGAAAAGACTTCAGCTCTGAGAATTGTTGAGGTGGGACAGGCCGGCATTGTGGTAACATTCAGGCCCAGCAGGACTGTTTTCTTTCCTTATTCCCAGATAGCTTCTATTGAGCCTATTTACAGAAACAACTGAAATAAGGCCGGGCGAAAGTTGTTCTTCGCAAATAACCAGAGGTTCAGAATAGATTACTCGAGTATCTCGTGTCACTTTGCGACGGGAGCGGTGTTCGTCTGCGCATGGCTTCCCAGAATAGTAATCTCCTTAACAGGTATTCGCATGTCCATCGGCATGCCGTAGTCCTGATGGTCGAGGAACTCTCCGCCTGCTCCGGCTGCGCGCCCAAGTGCAAAAACCATGAATGCTATGTCGCGAACACGCTGAAGCGTTATCTGTTTTTCCTTCAGCGTCTTCCAGCACACAGCCAGAACGACAGACGCGATTGCTCCGTCGAGATTCACTGCCCAGACATTTCTCGCGATGCCTATTTCCTTTAGCCTGTAAGCTAGCATGTGATAAAACTGCAGGAAAACATTGCTCCTGTGCTGTTTGCTCAGATAGCCCCTGATACACTGCTCCCTCGGGTCGAAATTGACGGGGTTGTCTTTGAAAACGGGATGGCCCAGGCAGGGGATACGTTCGTAGCTGGTTCCCGCTTCTTTTGCTTCATTGCGGAACTTGTTGAATTTTTCCGCTTCGCTGTTGACTATTTCCTGAAGATTGACTTGCGGATTGGCATCCCACGGATCGCTTATATTGACATTTCGGAATACCTGCGTGA
>JARRRJ010000380.1:3377-6742 GCA_037380865.1 Sedimentisphaerales bacterium | reverse complement strand
TATTCGAAACTTCTCGAATCTCTTCGAGAGGTCTTTGTATGCCGTCATAAATTGTTCCCACCATCCCGGGACCAAGCTCAACTGAAAGCTGCATTCCTGCGCCGTAAACAGGATCGTAAGGTGCGATTCCCGTCGTATCTTCATAAACCTGTATAACGGCACTGTCTGTTTCGAGCTTAATCAACTCGCCGATCAAATGCTCGTGTCCTACCCAGACCAGCTCGAACATCTCGGCGTCGGTGATTCCCATCACCTCGATAACGGGGCCGTTAATCCGTTTTATTTTTCCAATAATCCTGTCATTCATTCTGATTCTTTTCGTTTATCTGTAAATAGAGCATCGTATATTGCCATTCTAATTTCACGCTCTTTGCGCAACATCCTTGTTTTCACCTGGTTATTAAATGCAGTGCGGCCGTCTTCTGCAGTCAAAACTACTCCCTGATTCTTCAATGGAGGAACTTTGGTTAGCTGGAGGGAAATTTCCTTGCCCGTTTTCTCCCGGACTTTTTGGACTACCTTCGAAATTAAGTGGTCATCGATAAAACTCAATTCCTTTTCGGAAGCATTGATATAAGCCAAATTTGCATCCAGGCCAATGGCGGCTTCGGTAAGCCAACTCGCAAGTATAGCTTTATAATCGTCGTTACCAATCATCGAGTCAAATTTTCTCTCGATTCTGCTCAGAATGTCTCGCATGACTTCTCCGCGAACATTAAGAGACCGGCGTTTAAGTTCAAGCTCGACACTGGAAGACGTTTTCCTTTTCACTTTGTCCGCCTGCTGCGCAGCTTCCTTCCTGGCGTCTTCGAGCATTGATTCGACTTTTTTCTCGGTATATGTCCTCTTTTCGGCAGCCTGCTTTTCAGCTTCTTTTATTATTTGCTTTTCCTCGTTAAGAGCGTCAGCTTCGATGCCTGAGACAATTGCGTCTCCGTCAGAGGTACCGTTAACCTTTTCCTGTTCCTGTGATTCAGTCACTTCGTAAACACCTTTTAACCATTTCAGATTTTACAACTTTATCCCGATAGCCGCGTTTACCATTTCTTTTATGCCCGGCCTGTCTGATTTGGGCCCTTTTCTGTCGGGTATTTCTACAACCAGAGGAAAACCTATCGTCAGGAGGTACCTGTTTACTATCGGGCGTATCATATCCGCGATTCGTTCAGTGATAATTATTATGCCTGTGTCCTTGTCTTCGAGTATTGCAGAAAATGCACGCTGTGCTTCATCTGCATTTGTCGCGACTTTTCCCGGCACGCCTAAAATCCCGAAGCCGATAATCGCGTCTTCATCGCCTATAATCGCATACTTCATTTTATTCTATACTTTGAAAATAATCATAAGTGCCGTAATAAAACCAAATACGACAATACCTTCAGCGAGACCGACAAAGATAAGTCCCTGTCCTGCAACTTCCGGTTTTTCAGCGACTGCGCCCATCGCGGCCGCTCCCACGTGAGAAATCGCTATGCCGGCCCCGATTGCTCCGAGCCCGAAAGCAATTGCGGCCGCAAGAAGAGCATATTTCATCTCTTCGGCCTTCACTGTATCAAGGCTTTTAGGTGTCTTACTTTGATCTGTAATTTCATTGCCTTCATTCGTCTGCGAAAAAGCTTTCGCTGAACACACGCTGAGAATAATTATCATCACTGTAAAGAGCATAATCAGACTCTGGGTGATACGCAACTTCAAACACTCTCTTGCATTGTTCACTATATTCCTTCCTTTCTTTTTCAAGTGCTTTTTAAAGATATTGGATTATATAACTTTCCTGTACCATGAAAGAATTTGGTAAAAAATTCGTAGTAACTGAGCCTCAGCGCCTGCACTCCGGCTGAGAGACCTTCGAGACAAATCACAAGTATATTGCCAAGAACAAGTATGACAACAGAAAAAATTCCGGGAGCCATTCCCGCCATCGTGAAAAACGCAATCATTAAACTGGCATGTGCGATACCTAGACCTGCAATTCGCAAAAAAGATAAAGTGTTAGCGAGATATCCGCTGAAAATCTCCATGAGTTCGACAATCCAATGCATGAGCCAGTTCAAAGTCATGACGGGATTGAATTTCTTTACTTCATGCTCTTGCCCCGAAGATTTCCCATGCTGAAAATAATGGTAAGGTTCCTTGAAAAACAACAATAGTACAGGCAATCCGACAAATAAGAACGCATGTCTCCCTGAAGGGAGATTTTCCGAGCCATTCTTAAATAAATGTGATAAGAGATAAACACCGCCAGCATAAATCCATGCTCCGAAAACTCCGCCTTTGTCAAAAAACAATTCTGTCCATTGTCGGGTGCGAATTAAATTTACCCAGTTAAACGCCAGACCGACGAAAATAACAAAAATTCCGAAGTACAAAGTAATAGCGAGAATATCGTTAATACTGCTGATAGTCGAACCTTCCACTTCGTGGCCTGATACGATTCCGTGATAATTGAACCATAGCGGCGGGAAAAGTGATTTTCCGAAGTAGGAGCCGAAAAGAATCCCGAAAAAGATAGACGAGACGCCGCACCACACAATCAGCCACGAAAGTTTGAAATATCCCTGCCTTTTGGCAATTGGTCTGAAATGTTTCATCCCGAGAATGCCCGCGAGAGCCAGGACGGCGCCTTGGCCTGCGTCTGCGAACATCAACCCAAACATCGCCAGGTACAGGGGCATTACAAATGGTGTGGGATCAATCGTGCACCGGTTGCCGCAGGAATCTTGAATACGCTTGGATAGTTTTTCCTTTTGCGAAAGAGGCAGCCAGCCAGTGAAAATCACTGTACGTGACGAGGATTTGAAATTCGCCTGAATCCTCGACAAAAGTTCAGTTACTCTCAGATTTACCCAGATGTTTCTTAGCGGCTTTTCCTGTTCTTTGATTAAATTGGTTGCTTTTTGTTCCAGGTTTTTCTGCTCTTCAGTCAGCGAACCAAGCTTTAGCGATATCTCATTGAAAACATCAGCTTTGATTGATTTGACTTCTTCAGGCAATTCTATATTTGTCCAGGCTGCCTGGCTTAAAATCTTTTTTATCTGCTCTGTGTCACGCTTCATCGAAATGAGCAAAAAGTGAGCCATTTCTTCTTCACGGCCAAGCGCTATATTCAGCGAAGGCAAGTCTTTCAATGCAGTCTCAAATTTTTCTATGTTCGATACGGGAATTCTTCCCGTCTGAATATTAAGGAACGAATGCTTTGTCTTGAAAGGAACATCGGACAGTCCGAAACCATACAGATATACCTGGCGTCTTATGTCTTCAAGCTTCAAAATATCCTGCTGTATCGAGCGCTGCCTTTCCCTTATGTTCTCTCTTTCTCCGTCTATCTTATCAAGAAATTTTTTCTCTTTTTCTATTTCTATCGA
>JARRRJ010000380.1:0-3317 GCA_037380865.1 Sedimentisphaerales bacterium | reverse complement strand
TTCTATTTCTATCGAGCTGCGCGAGTTCAGGTCTTTTTCGTTCGGAGTAGTTGGGATAATGCCGGCGGAATGCATAATTCCTTCGACACGCTCCCTCAAAGCTGAAATGTCACTAAGCAAAACCTGCGAGCTGACTGACGATAGATTTTTGAGCTCCTCGTTGTCAATTTCGGTAATGTTGATAAACTGCATGACTCCTTCGCGCAAAAGCATTTCACTGACACGTTCAGAGTCCCTTCCCAGCACGACCGCAAAAAGTTGTATCATCTCCGTAGTAAACATCATATCATGCTCTCAATCCTCTCGGCATTCAGGTTATACTTTTTTGCGTTGAGGATAGTCCTGATTTTTTTGAACTCATTCCTTTTCAGTATGAAATACGCAAGGATTATTCCGATTGTGAATGGATAACCTCCCAGAATTTTGTGCACTTCCTGCTTCATGATTTCTTCGAGAATCCTGTGAATAAGCAAGAGCCTTGAATGACTGTCTGAAGTTTGAGATGAAAGAAGCGCCGTCAATCCCGGGTATTTTCCTTTCACAAAGTTCTGGAGAACACCCGCAACGTTTTGCGCCTGGTACAGTTCGCTTATGATTGCCTGATCGAGGTTAAAACCTCCGGGGACAAGCATAGCGAGAACTGCGTCGAGCGGCAGGTCGTAGAAATTCTTCAGCCTGATAAGCCAGTTGATATTCTGCAAATCTATTTCCACGCCGGTGAGCCTGTGAATAATATCACGATCGGCAGGCTCCATCTTTTTCGCGGCGGACATAAGATTGTCGTAATAAAAATGGTCGAATGCTATTTCCATCCTGAACAGGGAATGCTGTGATTCGACTGTTGCACTGTATTTTCTGACAATTTCTTCGTAATGAGTTCCCGAACAGGCTCCGGCTATTTCGTCGAAGCTTTCTGCATTAATTATGATGTCAATCGGAATCTTGTGAATAATAGGCTCATATATTATGTAATGAATGTTCGGGTCTGCGGAAAGGTTGCGAATTTTCCTGTCAAAATAAATCCTGATTGCATTCTTAAGATTGTCAATCTCGAACTCGTAAAGCAACGCATTGATGAACTCAACGGAATCTTCGTGCACGTAAGACCTGATATCGATGTAAAGAGAAATTTCTCTTTTAAGCAATTCAAGTTCGCCTTTTTTAAGATCACCTGTAGAAGAGTATATCTCCTGGAGTTGTGCGAAAGTAGTGTCCCGTAAAATATCGAGAGCAGCATCGAGAGACGGAGCCTTCACTAATTTGTCAAAAGTCTCATCGGGCAGGATTTTACTGATCCTGCCGCGCAGCTTCGCGTTGATAAAAGCATATTTTGCCAATGCACCAGCCATCATCCATGAACTATTATTCTTCCCCGCCGAGCGGTGAAGCGTCTACTTCCGTCGTAATTATTATATTGCAGATTTTGTTAACAAGGTTGTTGAGGATTTCCTCGTTTTTCATAATGGATTCTTTCTCACCTTCAGCCTGTTTCACTTTATCCTGCCTGAAAAGCTCGGCTTCCCTGCCTGCTTCTTCAACTGTTTCTTGGACTATTTCCCGGGCCTGTTCTCTTGCCCGGGCGATTTTTTCCGAATTGTCTTTTTCAGCAGCCTGTCTGATTTGTGAGGCTTTTTCCCTGGCCTTTTTGATAATTTCATTCGCCTTTTTTTCGGCTTCGAACACTTCTTCGATAATCTGTTTCATGTAATCACATCCGATCTTGTTTTTCGTAAGGCATTCAGCGTGGCCGCGTTTTGCTTATTTTCCTGCATAACGCAATTTCAAGGACTCCTTGCGGAGAACAAAATTTCGGTGATTATATACTATCGTCATCAGGCTGACAAGATTGTTTCTTAATCGAAGCAAAACGATTTTCGTCTGACTCAAATAAATGTTTGTACTGATTCAAGAGTGACTCTAAGATGTTTTATGGTTAATTTCCTTGTTTTAGTTATTTTGCGTGTTATAATCCTACCGAAATAAGTTTATCTTTCGCAGTCCCGAAGGATACCCGGGGGCGCTGTGGAGAATAGGGAAAAATAATGGCTTTATTGAATGTTAACATAGACCATATTGCAACGATACGTCAGGCCAGGCTTGCTGACGAGCCTGACCCGGTTTGGGCTGCCGCTGAATGTGAGCTGGCCGGAGCAAATGGTATTACGGTGCATTTGCGTCAGGACAGGCGCCACATTTGCAACCGCGATGTCCGTTTGCTGAAGGAGATGGTAAGCTGCAAGTTCAACCTTGAAATGTCAATGACAGAAAGCATCGTGAAAATCGCAGAAGAAATCAGGCCTGACCAGGTTACACTCGTTCCCGAAAAAAGGCAGGAGTTGACAACCGAAGGCGGTCTTGATTGCTCCGGAAATAAAAAGCGACTTTCGGAAGTTGTCAAGAGAATGCACAAGAAGGGTATTCTGGTAAGCACGTTCATAGTGCCTGACGTCGAGCAGATAGCCGCTTCTGTGGAAACCGGCTGCGACGCGGTCGAGCTGCATACAGGCATGTATGCTAACGCGAAAACACCAGGACAGGCTGATAAACGGATAAAAGAACTTGTTGTCGGCAGAGATTATGCTTTGGAGCGAAAACTTGTAGTTCACGCCGGTCACGGTTTGACTTACCGCAACATCGCATGTGTTGCGGCGATTAAGAATTTGTCGGAATTCAACATAGGCCATAGTATAATATCGCGCTCGGTTTTCATCGGAATAAGACAGGCTGCCGCTGAGATGATAAAACTAATCGACAAGTTCAGTTAAGAACAATCAAAGCATTTGTATTTACACGGAATTCGCTGTACATATTTAGGAGAAAGAAATGTTTACGGGAGCAATGGTAGCGCTAATAACACCTTTTCAGGATGGTGAAATCGATTTTCAGACTCTTGATGAACTGGTAAATTTCCAGGTTGAAAGCGGCATAGATGCAATCGTACCGGCCGGAACGACTGGTGAATCACCCACTTTGAGCCACGAGGAGCACAAACAGGTCATCGAGAGGATTGTCGAAGTTGTCGCCGGACAGATTCCCGTAATCGCAGGCGCAGGATCAAACAGCACTGCTGAAGCAATTGAGCTTGCCACATTCGCAAAACAAATCGGCGCCGACGCTACATTGCAGGTTACTCCGTATTACAATAAACCGACGCAGGAAGGTTTCTATCAGCATTTCAAAGCGATTGCCGAGGAGGTTGATTTGCCGATAGTTTTATATAACATACCTGGCCGATGCGGCGCAGGCATGACCCCGGAGACTATCGCAAGACTTTCTGAAATCGAAAACATCGTCGCCATCAAAGAAGCTACGGGGAG
>JARRRJ010000379.1:0-3330 GCA_037380865.1 Sedimentisphaerales bacterium | reverse complement strand
AAGTGGTGAAAAATACTCTCTTAAACAGATTTTTGCAAGCTTTTTTTCAATAATTGTTAATATTTTTGTCGTCGCCCTCAAAGGCCTGTTCCCCCTGTTTGCGGTACAGGATATACCCGTTTACGAAAATCGCGAAATTGGCTGTATCGATTCCCGCGTCGCGTGCGATTTTCTGTACCTGGTCGTCTGTAAGCGTTTCGACGTTCTGCTTTTCCGCAGGTGTCATTATTGCCACTGCCTTTTTCAACTCCTCCAGCTCCTCAGAGCTCGGGCAGGCGAGCATAGCGAGCTCGCTTGTGCCTTCCATATCCCTGAACTGTTTTCTGACCAGGCCGCCGTATTTGTCATCAGAGAACGCCGCTACTTTTTCAAGGTATTGCTCGATTGAGATGTTTTTGTTTACCTTCGTTTTGATTTTCCTCTACGCTTTATGGTTCTCTTCCGCTTCGATCTCTGCTTGATTTTCCTGCCGCTGGTCATCATCTGGCCGATCGAGTTCATGCCTCCTGAGAGGAGATTCTTGAAACCTCCGAAGCCTCCGCCGCTTACCGCTTTAATCATATCCCTGCTTCGCTTGAAAGTTTTTACGAGCCCCGCGACATCATTGACTTCCACTCCTGCTCCGATCGCGATTCTCCTTCTCCTGGACAAATCAATCGAATCCGGGTCGCGTCTTTCGTGCGGCGTCATGGAATAGACCATCGCTTCCATCCTCTTCATCTCAACACCGTCGAAATCCAGGTCCTTCATCTGCCCGCCCATTCCTGGCATCATTTTCAGGAGGCTTCCCATGCCGCCCATTTTTTTGACTGCCTGCATCTGCTTGAGAAAATCGTCGAAGCCGAAACTGCCTTTCATCATTTTCTGCTGCATTTTCTCGGCTTCTTCAGCTTCGAAATGTTCCTGTGCCTTCTCGACCAGCGAGACGACATCGCCCATACCGAGGATTCTGCCTGCCATCCTGTCGGGATGAAATTCTTCGAGCTTGTCTAATTTTTCGCCGACTCCGATAAACTTGATAGATTTGCCGGTAACCGCTTTGACACTGAGAGCCGCACCGCCGCGGGCATCGCCATCCAGTTTTGTTAGTATAACGCCGTCAAGCTCGAGAATATCATTGAACTGCTTTGCAGAATTGACTGCATCCTGACCTGTCATCGCGTCGCAGACGAGATAAATCTGATGCGGCGTAACAGTTTTCGCGACATCGGAAATTTCGTCCATCATCTCCTTGTCAACATGCAATCGGCCTGCGGTATCGAGAACAACTACGTCATAGCTGTTCTTTCGAGCATAATTCACCGCGTTCTTCGCGACCTTAACCGCATTTTTGGTATCTTCACTGTAAACGTCGATTTCCAACTGCTCTCCGAGCACCTTGAGCTGCTCGATAGCGGCGGGTCTCTGTAAATCATCTGCAACGAGGAGCGGCTTTTTGCCCTTTGAAACGAGGTATTTCGCGAGTTTAGCGGCAGTTGTAGTCTTGCCGCCGCCCTGGAGACCGGCGAGCATGATTACAGTCGGACCCGGAGATACGTAATAAATGCGAGTATCGACGGGACCCATGAGCCTTGTCAGCTCATCATGGACGATTTTCACCATGACCTGGCCGGGATGGAGGCTTTTTATGACTTCAGCTCCGAGAGCGGCCTGCGTAACGTCCTTGATGAACTGCTTCACGACGTTATAGTTCACATCCGCTTCGAGGAGCGCTTTGCGCACGTCTCGCATCGCGTCGGAGACATTGGCTTCCGTGATTCTGCCTCTACCCGACAACGACCGGAAGACGGAGTTAAATTTATCTGTCAGTGATTCGAACATAACTCAATTCTCAACTATCTATTCTCAGGTTTCAAGCGATTGTTCCTGAGAATCCCTGTTATTGATTTTTTATTTTCAGTGGAGCATGAATTTTAAATTTAAAAGCGTGTCGTTGCAAGAGTAAAATAAACCTGTGCTCCTGAAATCAAATATAATTGCCTAAAATATTGACAAAACTTATTTAACGGCTAAAATAGGCGGAATAGAAAATAAGTAGCCAATGGACTGGAGGCAAACATGAAAAGGACAGTAATAGGTGGTGCGGCGTTAATAATTGTGCTGGGTATAGGGATTCTGGCAACAGTTTTTCACGAGACGAACACTTCTCCGATCGCTTTGGAAGGCAGTTTCAGGACTGAGGAAGATACCCCCGCCAAAATCTCCCTTAAAGGTAACGATCCAGAGGGGAATTTGCTGACGTACACGATAGTAACAAAGCCGGCCCATGGTTTCTTGAGCGGAACTGAGCCTGACCTTATCTATTCTCCGGAGCTCAATTTCAACGGATCGGACAGCTTTACATTCAAGGTCAGCGATGGAGAGTCGGAAAGTAAACCTGCTTCCTTCACGATAATGGTAACTCCAATTAATGATCCGCCGATAGCGGCTGATGATAACGCTGAGGTGAAGGAGGATACGCCGCTGGTTACCATAAACGTGCTCGAAAACGATACCGATGTGGACAATGACCAGTTGACTGTTCTCGGTGCGACTGAGGCCGCTCATGGCTCAACAGTTATAAGCAGCGACAATAAACACATCAGGTACACTGCGAATAGAAATTTCTCCGGAACAGATTCTTTTACTTACACTATCAGCGATAACGCAGGCGGAACCGATTCTGCTTCTGTGCATATTAAGATCGCTTCTATTAATGACCCGCCGTCGATAAGGTCAAAACCCGTGACGACCGCAAGAGTATGGGGAACATATAATTACGATGTCGAAGCATCGGATCCCGATCCGGGCGACACTCTCACGTACAGCTTGATTAAAAAGCCGGAAGGCATGTCGATAAATTCCTCGACAGGTCTGATAGAATGGAAACCGGAAGGCTCGCAGGCCGGCACTTATGAAGTTCAAGTCAAAGTCGAAGATGGAAGCAGCGAACCATCGTCGGACACACAGGAATTTTCTGTCACAGTCGCATCGCTGGACTCGCCTTTGACATCCACCTGGAAAGTTAAGAACGGCTATGACAGTCGCAGCGCCAAAACGCTTTCCGAAGAAAACAATCTTGCCAATCTTCAGACGAGCGACAACAAATGCACGGAAATTCCCGGGAATTCCTACATATCTTTCACGTTCACAGGCGAATCCATACCGTCCGGCGCGACCATCGCGTCAGTCCTGCTCTACGTCGAGCATTTCGAGAATAATGCTTTTCAAGCGAACAAGCTGCAATGGAATATCGGAACGGGATGGCCGAATAACGCGGAAATATGGGACTCTATAAACGCGCCGATACACGAGGGTCAGGGCAGGGAAGCGAGTGATTCATGGGATATT
>JARRRJ010000378.1:0-3948 GCA_037380865.1 Sedimentisphaerales bacterium | reverse complement strand
GCACGCAGCAGTTCGCCTACTACATGGACAGTTTTAATTATGAAGTGTTTTGTCCCTCTGCTACGCGAAAAACCAGCCCGAATGGTGCCGGAGGTAGGTTCCAGTCGTGGTATTGCCCCGTTCATCCTTATCGAGCAGGCAGTTACGGCCTTAACGGCTATACTCCAGCATACAGCGAGCCGTGGACTTTTCAGGACACCAAACGCAAGTCTCACTCCACGGAACCCTGCTGGACAACTGTATATCAAAAAGGCACGGGCAATATACCTGTGATGCTGGATTGTGCGCTCTGGGCAGGCTTTCCAAATCCTACCGATAAGCCGGCAAAATCCGAGGATCAAGCCGCTACGGAACCTTCGCTGGATAGTAATGGAATGAAACTGTTCACCATTAATCGCCACAACGGAAGCGTCAACACTTTGTTTATGGACTGGACTGTCAGGAAAATCGGACTTAAAGAATTATGGAAACTTAAATGGCATAAAAATTTCAAGACGAATGGTCCTATGACAAAAGCCGGAGGCGCCCAGACGGAAAGTTGGCCCGAATGGATGAGAGGTTTCAAAGATTATTAAAAGAGCCATACTTACTTTTTTAAGACTGGCTTAAAATAAAAAGTTAAATTATAATTAGAGCTTCGTAGGGTGGGCTTTAGCTCACCGTTCGTAATTTAGCTATATATATAGCATACATGCTTTTATAGAGTTTGAGATGAATAAATTCTTTATTATCCCGGTCACTTCATTTTTATTTGCGAGTTTTTTGACAGGCTGTGCTTCGTCACCTGCTACCGAACCCAATAAACCGTCGGAAGAATTGGTACTGGAGCAGGAGAAGGCAAAGACCAAAGAAGAGATAATAAAGATGCAGCAGGAAGTAATAAAACTGCGGCGGAGAATTCTCGATGATACGCAGGTAAAACTGGATAACGCGCAGGCTACGCTCAATGACCTGGCGGACGCAAGACAGAAACTTGCTGATGCCAAAATAAAACTTGACCAGCTTCAGGACAGGCAGGACCTGGTGGTTCAGGAGCTTCAGAATCTCTTTCAATTTTATGTAGATACACGAGGGAAGATGCTGGAACAGCTCGACACAGGCAAAGGGAGAGCAAAAGATCTCTATGAATTAGAGATTGGAATGATGGAAACTAATATTCGTTTGTCAGAAGCGATCCTTAAAATCAAAGAACAATAGCTCTTTATTTTCCGCTAATGTTATTCTTTTCCGGATTGCCTGCTTTCACGTTCATCCTTTTCGCTTTTAACCTGGCTCAAAGCGGCCATTCCGCCAACCGCACCGAGATTCATCGTCTCCAGCGCTGAGCTTGGAACTATTATCATCGAGCCCTTTTCTTTAAGGCCTTCGAATAACATATTCATTCCTCGAAGATGCATCGCGCCGGGATTCGATACATATTGTCTGGCTGCTATAGCAAATTTTTCGGCAATCTCGGTCTCTGCAGTGCTTAATATAATGCGAGCGTGACGTTCACGCTCAGCTTGCGCTTCCTTCGACATCGCATTTTCGAGGTCTTTGGGCAGAATTATGTCGCGAATTTCTACAGATTGAACTGTTATTCCCCACGGATTGGTTTTTTCGTCGAGCACCTCCTGGAGTCTTTTACCGAACTTTTCACGATTTGTAAGTAATTCCGACAACTGGTGCGTCCCTATAATGTCACGCAATGCAGTTTGCGCAGAAAGAACTATCGCCAGATAAAAGCTTTCAACTTCGAGAATTGCTTTCTTGGCATCCCAGACCATCCAGAAACAAATTGCATCCACATTTACGGGAACAGTATCTTTTGTCAATGTGGATTCAGAACTGAAATCTGTCGCGCGGATTCTCATATCTACAGTGCGAACAACACTCTCTAAAACCGGGATTACAAAAAATATCCCGGGACCTTTGAGACAATGATATTTACCCAGCCGTAATACAACTGCTCTCTCCCACTGTTTCGCTATTTTGATTCCACGAACACAAACAGCCGCAAAAATAATTGTTATTACTACACTGTATGCATTCCAAACTTGCCAGCTACCTTCGACCAGCCTGTTGAGAACAGCTCCGGCCAGCAGGACCAAAGCAGTGACCAGAACCGCAACCCAGTTAAGTGCCATTGCCTCGCTCTCAAAAGGTGATGTTGATTTATATTCGTGAGTAAGTCTATCAAGAGTAGCATTGCTTTTTCGTTTCTCAGTCATTTTCGTATCTCCTTTGTATATGTTCGTAAATCTCTCTTAATGTTAGATTATATTGCTGTCCGCGGGCTATAAGCTCGTCACAGATTTGTCTGAGCATTCGCTCTTTTTCGAAATCGGTGATTTCAATTTCATCATTGGCAACAAAAGTGCCTGTTCCCTGCTGTGTGTTGAGAACGCCGAGTATTTCCAGCTCCGAGTATGCTTTCCTCACGGTATTGGGATTTATCTCCAATTGAACCGCAAGTTCCCTGACAGTCGGTAGCTGCTCACCCGGCAAGAGACGCTGAGAAGCTATTCCATATCGAATCTGGTCAACAATCTGGCGATAAAAAGGTACGCCGCTCTTAATATCCAGTTTGAACTCAATCATTCACTACTCCATTATTATACTGTTATAAATATATAAATCTAGTGTATTATAATTATAATACACTATATAAACTTGTCAACAAAAAAGTCTATTCAAGACAAAAAAATTAAAAAATCGCAGTAAATGCAGAAGAAAAAAGCATTTTAAGGGCTATAGGACGCATTGGCCCTTTACAAATTACCTGTTGAAATGTATCGTATTGAAGTAGATGCCGATGTAGCTCAACGGTAGAGCACGGCTTTCGTAAAGCCGGGGTTGTGGGTTCAAATCCCACCATCGGCTGTGAAAAAATCCTTTTCCCAGCCTTCCGCGCAGCTTTCAAGTCCTCACGTTTGCTGACAATCAATAATTATTTTCCAATATTTAATTGGTCAGGCCTGCGATAGCCGCTCCTATTAAAGTGGCGTTTTCCACTTTTGTTATTTCGTAATATCTACCCTTTTTGTTTATGAGAAATTCTTTAAGGAATTTTTCGACTTTTGACTGGAAATCCCTGAGCTTATAGAATGTTGTTCCCTCAGCTACTATACAAACTGGGTTTTCGGGATCCTGTCCCCTGCCTGATTTTATAACTGCAGAGCTCAGATTGATTGCGGTCAGCTTAGCGGCACGTGTTACCATTCTATCAGCAAGCTCGTAAAGCATCGCGAAGTCATAACAGGCGATTTCACTCAGGAGTTCGTCTTCAGCCGCTTTCTTGAGGGTCATAAATACGAGGGGCCCGAGATAAGCGCCGGAAATCATTTTCTCGAACGTATGTTCACCCGGGTTGATTGTCGATCCGTCAAATTCTTTATCGATTGCACCCATCGGCGCTTCTGCGAAACCTCCCGACTCGACATTGATTATCTGGTTTTTACCAGCGTCAAGGTCAGGTTTTTTCTTTATGTTTTTATTACTCTCGACATAGGCGCTGTTTGTTCCAGTACCGAGAATAAAACCGATGAAGCTGTCGTAATTTTTTCCGAACGAAGCGGCTCGGCCCGCGAGCAAAGTAGTCACTGTATCGTTGAGAATTACTACGTGCTTCTTCTCTTTGCCAATCGACTCGAGAGCTGTGTTGAGGTTTTCGCCTATCATTTGTCCCTCGACCTCGTTCGCTTTTATTTCCTTGGAAAATCGGAGCAGCTTTCCGTCTTTATTGGGAAGAATCTCCGCGGGGTAAGAGAAGCAAAAGCCTATATTGGAACCCTGGTCAACAATGTCGCCGACGTAGCCTGCCATCGTTTCGAAGAATTCTTTTCTGCTGACCTCTTTCTCAACGCCCGGCATTTCGTGCAGTTCAAAATCCTCGATTTGTGCTTTCTTATCTTTATCGAAATGAACGACGGCAACGCGAAAATTTGTTCCTCCCGCATCCATTACAAC
>JARRRJ010000377.1:0-3340 GCA_037380865.1 Sedimentisphaerales bacterium | reverse complement strand
GCGATAATCCTTTCCGATATAATACCAATCACCAATGAGATGGTCCCCAAGCTTAACCGTCATGTAATCACATACATGAGCTATATCGAGATAAACATCATACACTGCGTCAAGAGCATTGGATGGAACTGAAATTTCATACTTCGGATTATTTCCCTGTATGGTTTGATTACACTCGACTGAAATATCTTTCTTGGCTACAGACCAATCGAACTTGCGGAAAATACCTTCGTCCTTTCCTTTTAGGGTGCCGACTGACATTTGTATCATATCAGGTGAAGGATAAATCCAAACCGAGCCGTTAGCTCTCCCCATACTTAGAATGTCAAGGTCTCCGTTGCTTGCTATTGTATTTGCACCATCTGTAACAACCAGCCGATTCTGATCCCACAGTTCGAGTCTTGTTGCGTGCAGCGTCTGCTCACGCGGCATGACACAGATTCTTATATTCTTACCTGTCCCGGATTTGACTAATACGGTATTGGTCAAGCCAGGGTCTTTTATTGAAATCGAAGTCTGCTGAGAATCGACATTCACCCGATTTTCATCGCCTGCCTCTACATCTGAAATTGTATCACTTTTGAATACAAGCTCGGGAGCGATTCCATCATGTGCAAAGAAAAAATATATATCCGCGTCGCTACTGGGGAAACACGCAAAAATCTGTGCGGTCGCATACTCCAATAACGCACCGTTCATGTCGAGATTAATTGGCCAGATGCCGAATGTATCTTTGGGAATCGTTATTGGTTTTGCCGGGACTGTTATCGTAGAGTTGGCGAGCTTGATCTGAACCTGAATATTATCGAGGTCCTGATTCTCGACGTAACGCTGATAATTATTGAAGAACAGGTAACCTGAATCGTTGTTTGCTCTTAACATGCAGCGGAAAGTGTCAATATCTGCAACGCCAGAAGGACGCTTCGACGGCATGGAGGGAATCATTGGCGCGAGCTCGGAGCCGAAATCCTGAATCCAGTAGTGGGCCAATTTCAGCACGTGATATTTTCGCGTCGTCTCACCGAATTCCCCGATTGCGGCCTGAAAATCATAACTGATAACAGGGCACTGATTACTTCCTGTTTCATTCAGAGTTGTCAGCTTGCCTTGGGGATTTGAGCCACCGTGATACATATAATATCCGATACAATTGGCACCGCCCGCGAGCTTCACCAGCATAAGAGCGGCTGCATCGCGCTCGTCAACAACAGGACGGCGCCGTTGAGTCCATTGCATTCCGAGACCAACCTCCGCCGTTAATAAAGGATATTTCGAAGGATCATAAGTGCGTGTTCCGTAAACTTCAAGGACTGGAAGCGGATCCGTACCTGCACTGGTTTTCAAAGGGACGCCCGCCATGAAAAGAAATTGCTCACTCGGGGCATTCCGATTATACCCGCGCGACCAAAAGTCATCCGGGTATCCTCCCTGAACGGGAATAACTTCTTTATCGGGAATGCGCACATCATTCCATCCGGTAACTGTATAAATCGGTACATCGAAACCCACTTCTCGTGCAATTCGCTTTAATTCGAGAAGATGTTCCGGGCCGCTGTATTCGTTCTCAAGCTGAATCCCGATAATCGGACCGCCATCCTTGTAGAGCAGGCCTTTGACCTGATCATAATATTGCTGAAACAGGATTCGTACGTATTTCAAATATTCAGGATTATTGCTTCGTGTTCGAAAACCTTTCTTTAGTATCCAGTCGGGAAGACCTCCGTTACGAACTTCACCATGACACCACGGACCGATACGCAGACAGACATACATGTTGTTGTCTTTGCATATTTCCACAAAACGGCGCAGATTCCTGCGACCTGTAAAGTCAAAGTCTCCTTCGACCTCTTCATGATGGATCCAAAAGCAATATGTGGCAACAATGTCAATACCCCCGGCTTTCATTTCCTCGATTGCATCGTCCCACAAGTCATCCTGATATCGCGCGTAGTGCATTTCTCCCATCACCGGCAGCCACGGTTTACCACCTTTAATCAGGTAGTAATTGTTCAACGTGATAGCTTCTCCTTCTGGGTTAGTTGGCGTACCCATCACGCAGCCGCCCGGAAGCACTTCTTTAACGGTTGAAGAAGAATCAATCCTATAGATTTCTCCGTGCGCAAGAGCTGTAAAGAGGACAGTTAAAATCAGAAGGAAATACAGGCGTTTGAAAGTTTTCATATCTTCTCCTATTCAATAGAGCCTCTCACAATCCTGGGAGTGTCTGCGGCAGAGAGAGTCTCAGACCATCTATAATGTTAGCCGGTTTCGATTCGATATTTAATGTTGCAGACGTGAGTCCTTCCCGCCTGGCGGTCACAGTTATCATACCGGGTGTGGTAGTCGAACGAATGGCCACGCGGTTAATTCCGCACTCGGTATCGAGATAGAGGTTGTTCGTGGAATTGAGTTTTGCGGCATTGAATCCGCCGCGCCACACAACCGGCCCGGAGACGTCAAAATCAACACGCGCTTCATCAGTGGGACATCTTCGCCCTTGCGCGTCAACCACCTCGAAGTCAAGAAGCGCCACGTCGCTCCCGTCGGCCCGCAGGCCCTTTGGTCCGGTGTGCAATGTGAGCTTGATCGCCGTAGGTTCGCCCGCAGTTTGAATTTCCTGCTGCGCAACAACCTTACCGTCTTTTGTGGCTACAGCCTTTATTGTTCCAGGCTCAAACTTGACGTCTGGGAAGGCATAGATATAGCCAGTGTTTTCCTCCGGATCTACCCTCGAGCGATCTACTGCCCTACCGCCGTAAGCATCTTTGAATTGAAATGGCTTTGTTTGTACGCCAAGCGACTTGCCATTGACGAACAGCTCTACCTGGTCACAATGGTTTGCGGCGACATACATCGTCTTAGTCGTATCTTGCGGATAATTCCAATGGCCAATAATGTGGATGTCCGGCTTGTCGCTTTGCATGACGCGTGAGACGTAGAAAAGGGATTTAGGGATGCGCACCCCATCGACTTTGCCGCTGACACGCAGGACATAGCTGCCCTGCTGGCGTCCGTCAGCGTCGGAGTCCGTAAAGTAAATAGACGCATAGCCGGACCATTTTGAATGAGCAGGATCAGTGTTGTCAATCCGGTTGCGCATATAGCTCGCGTAACGCGTTGCAGCAGCCAGGCAGAACGTTTCCGAGTTCCAATGATATGTGTCGACGGGACGGCCGCTTATCATGCCGCTCTTAGGCTTGAAGCCAAAATGCGGCGGAGAGTAATCGTCCCAGATATTGCGACCGGCTTCATCCCGAAAGTCCTCGGTCTCAATGAGCAGCGCCCTGTCACGTCGCGCGATACTATAGCCGCGGAAGATATCATCATCGGAGACACGGTC
>JARRRJ010000376.1:0-3342 GCA_037380865.1 Sedimentisphaerales bacterium | reverse complement strand
TTCCGGTGCTTACGACGAAAAGTGCTGCTGCTAAAACAGCTATGGCTTTGTTACGATTGAACATCAACATTACTCTCCAATCCAATAAGTGCTATAATTTTCATCACCAAATAAAGATTTGGCTGCTCCTTACCTCCGAAAATACCCCTCATTGAGGCGTTTTTTACTATTCGGCTGGCGATAGCACTCTCACACACATAAAGAGTCTATCCTTCTGAATAGTATAATATTTTGGGCCCTGTTTTGTCAATAAAAAACCGTATTAACAAACGAGGAGGCCGCAAAATCCGGGCCGAAAAGCATTATCGGACAAAAAACTGTAAAAATTTTTGCGTGACTTAAGATTGATGGCCATACGCGCAAATACCTATTTGCGATCCGACATTTCCGTTCTGATTTTGGCCGCAATCTGCTTAAAGGCCGGAATGGAATAGTCGAAAAAGCGTTTATATGAGCTGCAAAAGAAGGTTTCTTTGCCAAAATCATAACCATTCGAGCCTGTCCGATTCTTCAGGCAGCCGCCCCTGCAAATTGGCATATATCTGCATATCAGGCATTTATTCGACAGATTCTGCTTGTTCCGCGCGAAGTCACGTTTTGTTTTACAGGACGCCAACTTTTCTATTGGTGTCTCAAGAATATTCCCGAGTCGCCATTTCGGCTCGACAAAAAAGTCACAGCAGAAAGCATCGCCGGTATGCTCGATAACTATGTATTGGCTGCATCGCCTGTCATAAGTGCAGATACTATGCCTGCCTGAAATGCAATATGAGAGCACAGAGTCGAAATCGCGCACGCTCAGTTTTCCGTATCCATAACCACTCCACAATTCGAAAATTCTGCACAAGAATGCGCCGTATTGCTCTGCACTAATCGAAAAGTCGGCGATTTTCTTCGTTGACGGATCGATCTCAACGCATGGAATGAACTGAATGAACTTTACACCCAGCTCAACCAGAAAATCGAATATCGTGTCGGGATGTTCCACATTTTTTGCGTTCAGTAATGTGAGAGTGTTGAACTCGACCTGATGTTCCTTACATTTATCGAGACCTGCGATTACTTTATCGAAGGTCCCTGCTCCTGAATGGTCGAGACGATAATAATCGTGGAATTCCTTCGGACCGTCGATACTTATTCCGGCCAGAAATTTGTTGTCATGCAGGAATTTGCACCACTCGTCATCCAGCAGAATACCGTTAGTTTGAAGAGAATTTAAAATTTGCTGCCCGGCCTGTCCATATTTTTTCTGCAATTCGACAACTTTTTCAAAAAACTCCAGCCCCATCAAAGTCGGCTCACCACCCTGCCAGGCAAATTCTGCTGATGGAAAACCTAATTTTAAATAATCAGAAATGAGCCTTACAAGCACGTCTTCGCTCATTCGCTGCCTGCCCCGGCCGATTTCTGGGCTCCTAGATTTATAAAAACAGTACCCGCAATCGATATTGCAGTTCGAACCGCTCGGTTTGATTAGTAACGTAAAAGGCTGCATAAATATTCACGAATTTTTTCTATCTATACCGTATTTGTTTTGTACTTGTTCAGCCATTGTTTTGCCCAGTCAGATGCCTGTGAACGTGTGTGTATTTTTCCTTCAAGCTGCGCGACATAGAGTTCTTCCGCAAGTTGACCGAGCCCGGGCCCGGGCGGCGCGCCCAGACGCATGAGATCATGACCGTTCAATAAAGGCTTTGGCTGCAGTTCCACGTCTCCCAGTTCCCTGATTCTTCGTTTGAGTTTTATCAAAGCTGAAATACTCTTTCTGCCGCCTGTGGATGCTTTTTGAATCGCTTTTTGCATCTCGAACACATCATTAAAATACGGCTTCGCGAGAAGCTTTTTCAAATCCGCCAGAGACAAATTTTCATCGAGCAGTCTCGACCTGTTTTCCAGCAAAAATTCGATATGCCTGCTAT
Source organism: Sedimentisphaerales bacterium (assembly GCA_037380865.1). Lineage (GTDB taxonomy): Bacteria > Planctomycetota > Phycisphaerae > Sedimentisphaerales > Anaerobacaceae > JAFGPS01. The sequence continues at coordinate 1,423 of JARRRJ010000376.1, read as the reverse complement.
CGTCTCTGCTCAGTTTAAGTATCCTGCATTCTTCCAGTGCAAAACGCGTCGCGCAGTCGCTGAAGAAACTTGCCAGCGCAAGCGCGAAATCTACTTTCTTTGGCAATTGACTCAATACGCTGATTCCGAAAATCGCCTGCAGGGACCGGAGATTCGGGAAAATTGCCTCTGCCAGGCCGCTGTCGAGGAGCATTGACATGCCGCGTGCCCTGTCGGGATTCGCCAGAATGACTTTCAACTCGATAGCAATACGCTCGCCGCTTATCCTGGTTATTCTTTTTGCATTGGCGCAAATCGCCTGCCAGGTGGAACTCTCAATCTCGAAGCCAAGCTGTGTCGAAAATCTCACGGCGCGAAGCATGCGAAGATAATCCTCGCTGAAACGTTCGTTAGCGTTCCCTATAGTTCTCAGGATTTTTCTTTTCAGGTCACCCTGCCCGTCGACGTAGTCTATCACTTCTTTTTTCAAAGGGTCGTAAAACATGCCGTTGACAGTAAAATCCCTCCTGCTCGCGTCTTCCTTCGCGCTACTGAAATGAACTGTCCCGGGACGCCTGCCGTCGACGTAGCCTGTTTCAGTGCGAAACGTCGCTACTTCCACTTTCCTGTTTTTCAGCATCACAATTACAACACCGAACTTCGCTCCGACTTTGAGAGTTCGCCTGAATAATTTTATCACATCGTTCGGATGGGCGTTCGTCGCAACGTCATAATCTGAAGCGCGCCTGCCCAGGAGCATGTCGCGCACACAGCCGCCGGCAAGGAGAGCTTCGTAGCCGCTCTTGTTAAGCTTTTTTATAATTTTCAATGCCGCTTCTCTATTTGTCACGAGGAAAGACCCTGCAAAATATTCACATTCATTGTCCCCCATGTGCGGCGTTCTGCCACTTTCAAACGCTCATAATTATCCAATAGCATCACATCGGAGCTTGTCCTGACAATGACAATTCCGTCATCTTTAATTTTATCACATAATGAGTTCAACAAGTCACCCAAAGGCGAGTCAGGCTGTGTATTTTTACTTTTAGCGTAAGGCGGATCAACAAATACAAGCTCGCACTTGCTCCCTGCCGGGGATATTTCCAGCTCGGTATTGAACGCACTTGCCTTTATCACCTTCGAGTTATGCTCAAAGCCCGCTTTGGCAATATTCTTTTTCAGAATTCGAACAATGTCCCAATCCTTGTCAACGAATGTAACAAACTTAGCTCCCCTGCTCAAAGCTTCGAGCCCGAGCGAGCCTACACCGCAGAACAAATCTGCGACAATCGCATCTTCAGGCAAATCATATTTGTACAACACGCTGAAAAGCGACTCCTTCACCCTGTCAGTAATGGGACGTGACACCATAGTCTTCGGGCTCAGCAGACTCATACCTTTTTTCGTACCGGCGATAATTCTCATCGCAATAATATACTCAAAC
>JARRRJ010000375.1:0-3352 GCA_037380865.1 Sedimentisphaerales bacterium | reverse complement strand
TTTACAACGAGCTTCAGTGACTATGGCAAATTTGACGATCCTGAAACCAAGGTACATTATATTAATCGCTGGAACTTGGAGAAAGCCGACAGCAAGCTTGCGATCAGTCCGCCCAAGAAACCTATCGTTTTTTATATCGAGCATACAACTCCAGTGCGCTATCGCAGATGGGTCAGGGAAGGAATTTTGTACTGGAACAAAGCTTTCGAGAAAGTCGGCATTTCAAACGCAATCGAAGTGTACTACCAGGACGAGGAATCGGGCGCTCACATGGACAAAGACCCGGAAGATGTGCGTTACAATTTTATTCGCTGGCTCAGCAACAACCAGGGAACTGCAATCGGCCCGAGCCGCGTTAATCCCGAGACAGGCGAAATCCTCGATGCAGACATTATACTAACAGATGGGTGGATAAGGCATTTCTACAGCCAGTATACTGAAATCATGCCGGAAATCGCGATGCAGGGCATCGGACCCGAATCGCTCGTCTGGCTCAACAATCATCCCAATTGGGACCCGCGAATTCTCCTTGCTCCTCCAGCCCAGCGTGAAAATATAAAGCAGAAAATCGCGCAAAACAAAGGTTTGCCTTTCGGAGGCCATCCGTTCGCACACGTGGATTCATCGCTTATAGGTGACGATGCATACGACGGTCTGGTTGGAAGGACATCGCAGATTAACGGCATGTGCACTCTGTCACAGGGAATGGCTCTCGATGTCGCGATGTTCAGGATGGAAATGGCTATGATGGCAGATGAACAAAATGAGCCAAACGATCCAAACGACAAGAACGCCACAGAAGAAAAGAAAAAAGAAGACAATGAGCCGAAGATAGATGGAATGCCCGAGAATTTCATCGGACCGATGATCGCAGAGCTTGTATGTCACGAAGTCGGGCACACCCTCGGACTGAGACACAACTTCAAAGGTTCTGCAACATATACAATGGCGCAGATTAATAGCAAGGAATTCAAAGGCGAAAAAACATACGCTTCTTCGGTGATGGACTATCTTCCTATTAATATGAATTACAAGGACGGCGAAGTCCAGGGTGATTACACAATGATAAGCGTCGGAGCATACGACACATGGGCAATACAGTACGGCTATACACAGAATAACGGAGACCTCAAGAAGATCCTCGAACGCGTGGCCGAACCCGAGCTGCAGTACGGCACTGACGAGGATATTTACGGACCCGATCCGCTGGCTCGACAATACGACATGAGCAAAGACCCCCTTGAGTATTGCCAAAACCAGATGCGAATCGCAAAATACAATCGCGACAGAATCATAGACAAGCTCGTCAAAGACGGCGACAGCTGGGCAAAAACCCGAAGAGCTTACGAAATGACGCTCAGTCTTCAGCTCCGTTCTATCAGCACAATGAGCAACTGGCTCGGCGGAGCTTTCATATATCGCGACAAGAAAGGCGACCCGAACGCGCGGCTTCCGATAGAAGTTGTTCCCGCGAAGAAGCAGCGTGACGCTTTGCAGTTCGTTATGGAAAATACATTCAGGGATGATGTGTTCGGACTGAACGAGGACCTGCTCCGGCGAATGTCTATCGACCAGTGGATCGACAACGGTACGATAATACTTGAGGACCAGGTATGGCCCATACACGACATGATTATGAGCATACAGGCTTCCGTGCTCTCAAGCATGATGTACCCTGACGTTCTGCGCCAGATTTACGACAACGAGTTTCTGGTACCCGCAGACGAGGACGCACTCACCCTTCCCGAGCTTCTCGATACAATCACAAATGATGTATGGAGCGAGCTTGACACAGAGACAGGCGTGAAACATACCGATCGCAAGCCTATGATTTCAAGCCTCAGGAGAAACCTGCAGAGAACATATGTGGACCTTATGATTGATTTAACGCGTTCAGACGGTCAGTCTGTATCCGCATACAAACCTATCGGCAACCTCGTAACGCTGAAACTTCGCGACTTGAAAGAAAAGATGGACAAGGTTCTGGATGCCGAGCAGTCAAATTTGGACGCATACACGAAGTCGCACTTGATGGACGCGTCTCTGCAAATCCAGAAGGCGCTCGAAGCACAATACATTTATAAAGTGATGTAGAAAAGAAGAGTAACTAAAGTGAACTGAAGTTGAAAGTGAGCTAAAGTTAAAAAAATCGCCGTCCGTTCTCCGCAGTATTTACTACGAAGGATGAAAAAGGCGTCTTAATGCAGCTTTAGTCACTTTTGACTTCAGGCACTTTAGTCACTTTCCTTGTACCAAAGGGGATTACCTGCGCTGATAATAAAATTATCAAACCGACAGGGAGACTTATTGCGCTCATTGTAATCACGGATGCGATAATCAGAACAACCCAGACTGAAATCTGGAATTTTGGAAGAGGAATAAAGAACTTCTCACTCAGTTTATATCCTCGTTTGACCCTGTACGAAGTGTCAATCACAATAAAAGCACCCAGGGATAAAAATAAAATAATCTCAAGATATACAATCCACGGAAGCTTCATGTCTGCGACTGCTGCGTTCGGATCAATTGCTTTGCGTGACAGCGCAAAAATCACTGCGGCTTCGCCAAGATAAGGAGCATCGGACATATTGGACAACGCTCTTGGTACGAGTAATGTTCCGTCGGGCAAAGGCCAGGAGCCTGCGATAGCTTCAGCTGCTAAAGGGTATGCCTGGTCGAACCTGCCCATCGCTCTTGCGGCTCCAATGCCGAAGGCGCTTGCGGCCGCTCCCAGGCCGCCTGCGACAGGACCTGCATCCACATCTGCGATAAAAAATCTCTTCATATCGAAACCTTTGGGAAACTCTCTGAACCCGGCAATCCATCTATTCTGCTGCCAGAACTGCCGCTCATACTTTTCATACCAGTCTCGTGCAGTTTCAGGCCATAATTCCGGAGCCCATATAAGCATAAAAGACATTCCTACACCGCGAGCACTGTCCAGCGCTCTACCTGTCACTGAATTGACCAAATACCCCGGAAGGCCTGTATTTTCATCAAGACGCGTGTCCTGGAATCCCCTTACCGCCCGCGTTGCGAATTCAGAGTGGTCAGTGCCGAGAACTGTATCAGCCCGACGTATCGCGGCTATAGCAGGAACGATGTCGACTGGATAGCACTGACCCGGATAATCGTCAAGCAAACCATAAGGAGATTCGTTCAGCTCTTTCGATAATGACTCAACCTGGCTTCTGAGCAAATTTTCATACCGGGAGTCGCCGCTCAGCTTCTGATAGCTTGTCAAGCCGCTGATTAAGAGCATTCGATAAAAGAGATTTTCCTTCTCAAGGTAATTATCTCCCCAGTGCTGCTTGACCCAGTTCGCATGATTCGGGTCAGCAATAAGGGCAAC
>JARRRJ010000374.1:0-3358 GCA_037380865.1 Sedimentisphaerales bacterium | reverse complement strand
AAGATAAACAAGGTACCAAGAACATAAATTTTATCGTTGTTCAGACAAACAGGTACAAATCCAGTCAGGCAATAGTGCTTTATTATTTTTTCATATTCAAGCAGGACAAGCAAACTGAAAAGCAGAACAGCGAACGTTGCCTGTAAGTAGCTATCACGTGTCGAAAGGAGAATGCTCGCTATAATCATGTGGAAAATAAAATAAAAAACCAGAGGATTTTCGATGCCGCCTGAAAAATGCAGAAGTATAGTGAGAAGAATTAAATCTATACTTATTTGGAGGTTAACAATTCTCTTAACGGCTTGATATGATTTAATTTCATCCGCTTTTTTAAAGTGATTCAACAGTAAAAGGATGACAATATTGTAGAGTGAAAGTAGTGTCGCAATAAGATATAAAGCAATTTCATTCAAATTTATCTTCAAAAAGCCGCTGGAAATATAAGTCCCAACAACCACATAGACAATGGCTATCCATCTCAGTCTTGTCAACCAATATGCACCTCTGGTTAATCGAATTTCTTCAGCTACTGGTTTCATTATTATGTTCTGGAAGAAAGCAGTTTTTTTACCTCATTAAGTAAAGCTTGTGGCTCTGCCGATTTATCCAGAAATCCCTCGACGGGCAGCCAATCGGGATCACCCGCTGAAGATTTGAATTCGATCCCTGTTTTTGCCTCGACGCCTGTTAACATCAAAATAGGAATATTTTTGAATTCGAGATTGTTTTTAAGCTCCCTTGACATCTCAAATCCATCCGACCACGTTGTCATCATAACATCCAAAATAATTAATGACGGTTTCTCGTTCCTTATTTTTTCCATTCCGTCGTTTCTGTCATTAGCAATACTTACAGAAAATTTCTCACCTTCCAGGACGGCCTTGATAATAGCGGTATAATCAGGATCATCGTCCACAATTAAAATTCTTTTGTCTTCCATAATTCACCTCGCAATATTTTAATATGATTAGTAAGTTACATTTAACTGAACCTAAAATTCATCATAAAAAATGTTATCCCGAGCTATGCCTTTATCCTCGAGCACTCGGGTTACAGCTTCAATCATTAAAGGAGGGCCGCACAAGAACGCCTGTCGTGGTACATTTGGTTCCAAACGTTTATCGACAGAAAGATGAATAAAACCGGTGTCCCCATCCCATTGTTCTCCTGGCTGCAGTTTATCAGACAATGCATAGACTACATGAAAATTCGGATGTTTCTTTTCTAATTCTTTAAATCGTTCAAGATAGAAAATATCCTGAGTGCCTCGACACCCGAAAAACAGCCAGCACGTTCGGTCGGGCCATTTTTCGTAGATTGTATATATGATATTCTTCATTGGTGCCATCCCGCAGCCTCCGCCAACACAGATAATCTCCATCGAGGGATCTTCGTTCAAAATAAACTCACCGTAAGGCCCTGTAAAAGTTACATCATCATTAACCTGCACATTGTGCAGATACGTAGAACCTAAACCTCCTGGAACCAATCTTACTACAAGCTCTACATTATTTGATTCGTAAACAGGAGAACTAATTGAATATGCACGAAAGATTGGTCCATCTTCAGAGGGTGCCTGAATTTGAATATACTGACCCGGTCGTTGGGAAATTTCAGGGGGATCAATTAATTTCATCCTGATTTCTTTAATATCATGAGTTAGACTTTTTGTGCTTTCTATCTTTGCGGAAAACAGCTTAACGTTCAGAAAATCTTCGGGGATACGAATATAGATGTCTTCTCGAATCTTCACCTGGCAAGCCAGGCGCACGCCTGAACGAATCTCCTTACGATTTAAATAGGACATTTCAGTAGGAAGAACTGGCCCTCCTCCTGAAATTACAGTAAGTTTGCAGTGCCCACAGGAACCCTTGCCGCCACAGGCTGAAGGTATGAAGATTTCGTTCGAATAAAGAGTTGACAATAATGTTTGACCGCCTTCAACTTCGAGCGGTTTTTCCCCTGCGTTTATATCAAGCTTACAAATACCATAATTTATCAGCAAACGTTCTGCGACCATGAGCACTCCGGCAAGTGCCACTAAAAGCCCTGCGAAAGACAAAACTGATAACAAGTAGGTCGAATCAAATATACTCATTAAAATATTATTCACCTTTAGTCAACTCCTACTGTATTGCGACCATTCCGGCAAAACCCATAAACGCCATTGCAAGAACACATGTTACAATCATGGCTATCGGCACACCTCGAAATGGCTCGGGTATATTACTATATAACATCTTCTGTCTAAGTCCGGCTAAAAGAAGAATTGCCAAGGCCCACCCGACTCCTGCACCGATTCCGTAACCAACTGTCTGATAAAAACTATATCCTCGAAGAACCATAAAAAGAGATGCGCCGAGAATAGCACAATTGACTGTTATAAGAGGCAGGAAGATACCTAACGAGAAATAAAGTCTCGGACTAAATCTTTCTACGAACATTTCCACAAATTGGACAAAACCGGCAATAACTGCAATAAAAATAATAAATTGAAGATATACCAATCCATATGGTACAAGTATGAACTTGTAAATACAGTAATTAATAATTGTCGTCATGGTCATAACAAACGTAACAGCAGTGCCAAGGCCCAGCGCCGTCTTAATTTGTCCCGAACAGGCTATAAACGAGCACATTCCCAAAAAATTCGTTAAAAGAATATTGTTTGTCAGGATAGCCGCTACAAGAATTATAATTGCCGAAGTATTATTCATTTTTTCTTCTCCTCGACATCAGGCCCTTTGATTACATTAAAGATTGCAATAACAATACCCATTGTAAAAAAAGCTCCCGGAGCTAAAATCATTAGTTGATTGGCTGTGTACCAGTCGCTGCTGAGAATATGATGTCCAAGTACTGAACCACTGCCAAGCAATTCTCTTGCGAAACCTATGATTGCCAGCACTGCCGCATATCCAAGACCATTGGCAGCTCCATCTACCATTGAAATAATGGGAGGATTTTGCAATGCAAATGCCTCGGCCCGACCCATTACAATGCAATTCGTTATTATTAGTCCCACATAAGGCCCAAGCTGCTTTGACATTCCGAAGTAAAAAGCCTTCAGGAACTGGTCGAAAATTATTACAAAGGTGGCAATGATTGCCACTTCAGCAATCATTCTGATACGATGGGGCGTTGCATTTCTAAGCAGCGAAACAAAAAGATTCGAACCGACCGTAACAAATATTAAAGCGCCACCCATTACAAGCGAGTTTTCAAGTTTATTCGTAACTGCAAGCGCTGAACATATACCCAATACCTGAATTGCAAGTGGATTATTGGCCCATGCACCTTCTTTGAGTGTCACAAGACCTTTGCCGCCACAAAGTCCATTCGATTGGCACGTGACACA
>JARRRJ010000373.1:0-7198 GCA_037380865.1 Sedimentisphaerales bacterium | reverse complement strand
GCAGAGAATCCAACCAGCAAAAACAAAAATCAGCTTCCTCAGGCTCGATAAAGCGAAGATCCTCAAGCGCAGAAACCCAGCCGCGACAAAAAACACCCGAGGAATTAAAGCGTTTCAACAAATATTCAGTGGAAAAAATAGAGGAAATGATAACTGGATTAGAGCACGAGTTAGCCCAGATGCGAGAGCGTTTCGGCGACGAAAACATCTACAAAAACCCAGCCCGGTTCACAGACATCCAGCAGGAATACAACACCAAAACAAACGAACTCAACCTACTATACCAGGCCTACGAACGACGTGCCGGATAGGAATAAAAATGGTAAATAAAAAACTAAGACCTAAAATCACTTTTACAATAGTGGTAATATTGGTAATAACATCTGTCTTTTTGTTTCATTTCAGGATTCATATTTTTTCATTTGTATTGATTCAAAGTCGATTCAGGGCACAGGAAAGACTGTTATGCAAAACAGATTACAAATTATTGTTGAAAGCATGCAGATCGCTGCCCAAGCCTGTACAAAGTCCTGGAAGAAGATATTATTCAGCGAAAAGTGTTTCAAAGAATCCACCTGAGGGATTGTCAAGGGATTCCACAAAGGTTATTTTTAATCTTAATCCAACTACGGTTTTTGTAGATGAAAGGGGACGTATAGTAGTTGATTTGGGAGATACTCATTGGAATTTTGGAGTTAATGCTTATCCGGAAGATTTTAATGAACCATTTCCGTTTTTTGATTATGGCAATAGAGAACTTGTTCCCGGCCTTTGGTATTACGACGAACAATACAATTACGATCCGAACTATGCAAATAAAATCGAAGCAATGATTGAGAAAAACAAGTGCTCGGATAAGTAATCTAAGGATAAATTTTACTCAATAGAGATGATTAATAACGAGATAATCTGGTAGGGTGTGCTGAGCACACCATTTCTTTGTTTGGCGGGCGCAGTCCACCAAACTTTTGTTCGTATTAAGTCGGATTCATTCGTGGCTCTTTTTTATCTTTCTTCGGTATTAATAGTTCCGTTAAAATGTAATTCCAAGTTGAAGATTGCCGCGTCGCTTCGCTCCTCGCAATGACAAGGTCGCATCGTTTGTTGCCTGCAATCATAAAAAAACATGTCATTGCGAGCTTTGCGAAGCAATCTTCAATTTTCAAATAAATCGTTCCAATACGGATTCATGCTTTCGATTAATGCAATCTTCTTTGCTTTCGAGCCGGACTTAATTTTCTTTTCCGCGGCTATTGCATCGTAAACTCTATCAAACTCTTCGTAATATACGAGTTTTGTAACATTGTATCTCTGCGTAAAGGAACAGCCTTTCCTGTCTTTGTGTTGCTGTACTCTGTTTCTAAGGTCATTGGTCATGCCTGTGTATATGACGGTTTTATTCTGGTTAGTCATCATGTAAACCCAGTATTTCTTCATGGCATCTCAAACCTTTAATTTAAAATGAAGATTGCCGCAGTCGTCCTTGACGGACTCCTTCGCAATGACAGATTTGATTATATCGTTCTTTAGCTTTATGGCAAAAGGTAAAATTCGATATGAAAAAGGTTGCCGCTTCGCGTCGCTCCTCGCGACGACAAGGTGACATCGGTTGTTGCCTGCGATTTAAAAATCATGTGATTGCGAGCTTTGCGAAGCAATCTTCAAGTTGTAGAATCGCGGAGGAAAGGAAGATATTCAGTTTTTCCGGGCACAGATTGAGATAGCCCGGGAAGCAATGACCCGTAAAGATAATGGTGCGATGCATCGCACCCTACTAACTGCGCTGCAAACAATAAAATATTTTGAGAATTTTCTTTACTTCCGGCGGGCTGGATGTACAATAATTAGTAAATATTATATATTTTTTATTATCCAGTGAACACCGAGAAAGGAGGTGGAAGCGAGCGGCTATTTTTAACCACAGACTTACGCTGCTTTGCACAGATGACGTAATTGTCGAACATCTCGGCTTCCGTAAAACCATAGTTTGTGAAACAAAGCCAATTTCGTGCTGAGTGCTGTGTTCTCCTGTGGAGTCCTGGCGGACTGCGTACTGAGTATAGGAACTCGTGGAACAAAGCCAATTCGCCGGCTTGCAGCCGGAAATACTAAACTCAGAATCCTAAGCGCCGCGTTCTCAATGCTCTCTGCGGTGAGTGGAATCCGGCTTCGCTTGCAGCTTCGCCGTGACGAGCAAAGCCAATTTGCGGAGGCCAAGTGATGTAAGTGCTTGTGTGCAAAAAGGTTGTGAGAATTGTGATGGACGCCTAACCAAAAGGAGCGTGGGGCTCTTGTCTGTCTCGGCGAACGTCATAATTCTCCAGCTTAATATCGGACATTAAAATAGTTATTAGCTTAAGTCCGATCAATTAGAGTTTTTCCGGAGAGTGGAAAAATGCCATCTGCAAGAAAATTTGTTCACGTCAATAACAGGGGATCCGTCCTCATCATATCACTGATCTTCATACTGGTATTCTCGGCGCTGGCTGTCTCGATGGCGGCTATGTCGGGAAACAACGTTCAGCTCGCGGATAACCAGCGCAAGGCCGATCGCGCCAGAGCGTGCGCGGAGTCCGGATTCGATGTGCTTCGATACTGGCTTGGCCGCGTTGCTATTTCCGGCACAACACCAGAGTCCGAGAGATTCGGCTTGATAGTCGCGTCTCTCGAGGAAGAGCTTGATACCGATTGCATAACGAATATAAATCCGTCATGTGTGGGTTCGGTTGTTACCATTCCAAATGTCACACTGAATTCGATAACCGGCGAGAGTTTTTCTGCTACTATAACTGCACTGGACATGGATACTGTGCAGATTGAGGTAACCGGCTCCTGCGATTCCGTCGAGCGAATGATAATGGGAACCTATGACTTCGGCATAAGGGCCAATACAGTTTTCGACTACGGCGTCGCAACCAAAGGACCCCTGGCACTGTCCGGCAATATCGAGCTGGAAGGTGTAAACGTATCCGTCGAAGCGGATGTGTACATCGAAAGTGAGAGTTCCAATCTTGCACTGTGCATCATAGGCAATTCGCAAATCGCAGGTAATGTGAAGATTACGAATCCAGTCGCCAGCGTTGACCTCCAGGGAGGACAAGCCGGCATAGGAGGTGAAACGGGACAGACTGCTATAGATAATCACGTTAAATTCGGAGCACCGCCAACTGAATTCCCCGAGCCTGTAACGGGACAGTTCGAGTCCTATGTCACAGGTGTCGTAGATGCGAATACGGATACTTCCGTTGACGGGATATACGAGAATATCACGATTGCGGCAAATACGAATCCCGTTTTTGCCGGTTCGACCACCCTTAAGGGAATAATATATATTGAGACGCCCAACGTGGTCGAATTTGCGGGTTCTACGGATGTCACTGGTATCATAGTCGGCAACGGCGATACAACGGACAATTCCGGAGCGAACAGGATCATATTCAGCGGAGACGTGAGCAGTCATCCGATATCGGAGCTGCCGCAGGAAACCAAGTTTAACGGACTTCACGACCAGACAGGGACTTTCGCTATTGCACCCGGTTTTCAAATAGAGTTTGGCGGCGGTTTTGACGCACTTTGCGGTGCGATAGCCGGCAACGGAGTTAAATTCTACGGTAACGCCGGAGGCGAAATCAACGGTTCGGTTCTGAACTACTCCGGGGAACAGATGATACTTTCAGGAAACAGCGATCTTTATTTCAATCGCTCAGGCTTAACAAAGTGTCCCGCGGGATTCGTTCCCCAGATCGTATTGAAATATAATCCCTCGTCTTATTCAGAAGTAATATTATAGGACACGGTTTAAACTTGATATAAGCAGCTTTTTTTGAATTAGGTCTATATGGCGATGATACTGATAGTCATATGTTCCGTACTGGCTGTTTCGATGGCCGCTATTTCAAGCGCGAATATCCAGGTGGCATCCAACCAGCACAACGTCGGTCTGGCGCTTGCGAGCGCCGAATCCGGCCTCGAGATCCAGCGATACTGGCTTACACCTGTCAGGATGCCAAGCACAACTGCGCCTGCTAATTATTACAGCACAATTATTAACGCGCTGCAATACGACCTGGACGCGAACGGTATTTCAAATATTGTATTGAATAATGACGGCTCGATCGAACCTGTGTCACTCGAGTCCTTCACCGGGCAGACATTCACAGGCCAAATTTCTCCTGATCCCTGCAACTATACTCTTCTGCACGTTTATTCGACGGGAGGCAACGGCCAGGTTATTCGCACTATCAAAGTTGATTTCGATATCGAGCCTTATAAGCACCCGATATTCAACTATGGCCTTGCGACACGCGGACCTCTCAACTTTACAGGCAACCCGACAATTACAGCCGTGAATTCCAGCTGGGAAGCGGATATGTATATCGAAAGCCCGAGCGATTTAACAGCGGTTACAGTGGGAGGCAATCTTAATTTCGCAGGTGACATCGAAATCGGCAACCCGGCTGCTGCTGTGGACTTCGCAGGCGATGTCCTGATAGGAGGCGAGCACGGAACGCCTGCGGTAACAAATCACGTCACTATCGGCTCCGAGCCGGTCGATTTTCCGACGCCGGACGTCGATCGTTTTGAAAAGTATGCCACCGGCGATCTTATAGATGAATCTCTTGACCTGAGCACTTACACGAACATTCTTGTAAACTGCAAAATAGCGCCGAATACGAACCCCGTGTTTCCCAAGAGCGTGAAAATTCAGGGTATTTTATTTATAAAGTCGCCCAATATTGTCACGTTCACGAACAATGTTGCGCTCGAGGGCATGATTGTCGCCGACGGAGATATCAGCAATCCCGGAACAAACAGGATTGATATACTCGGTAATTTTGCGAGCGGCCCGTATCCCGCGGGCCCGGAGTTCGATGACATCAGAAGCGAGCAGGGCTCGTCGATAATTGCGCCGGCTTTTGCTATGTCGTTTCAGGGTAATTTCTCGACCCTGGAAGGAGTAGTCGCTGTAAACGGTGTCGTGTTCTCCGGCAATGTAAACGCGATTATCAAGGGCACAATCATAAACTATTCCGATACGCCCATGGTAATCGAGGGTAATGCAGTAATGAATTTCGACAGAATGGCCACTACGAAAATCCCCGCAGGTTTTGATACGCTTCGCGTTTTGACGTACAAACCATCCTCTTACGAGGAAGTTGCGTTCTAAACGCTCTTATTCCTGCTTATCAAACATTGTTTCGCCGCTGTCTGACCAAGTGCTGTCGCGAAGCAGCCGGAACATTTGAGCAAATCAGCTCTTCTCTGCGAATTCTGCTGATTCAGCAGATTCTACACGTCCACACCTTCAACGCCTTCTTCCCGGGCATTCTCGCGTTCAGTCACACAGTAGACCTGCAAAAACCTCCGGAAATCCCGTGAATTTCCACGCTGTTCCTGTATCGTAATAAGGTTCGGTTTTACTCAGCGCAAAAGACCATGGAACTTTTATTGGTCCGGACTTCCATGTTCGGATTCTGCATGGTATAATGCAGGATGAAAATAATCTTGAGATTATGGTAACGAATTTGATGTTGAACCGAATTATCGATATGGACAAACGGATCTTGAACGGGAAGAAGTTCCGCAATGCGAATTTCGCATCAGAAACAGCACAAACAAGAGAGCGCGGCGCCCGGTTCGACGCCTCTAATCTATCACCTGTCGGTTCAGGCCTGATTGGTCCGGTAACACTTGAGCCGATAGAGTTTTTGAAATTCTGAAAACATTTTATACAGTTGAGGGCAATTACTATGAAACAACACAAAGCAATCCCGGTAGCAAGAACGAAGCTTTCTGCGTTATTTGTCTGCGTTCTGTCTGCAAGTCTTCTGTTAGTATGCCTTGCAAGCGCGTGGAACAGCTCGCCGAACGAATGGGAGAATCAGCAATTGGTCGGGCAGAATCGCCTGGAGCCTCACGCGACGATGACGATTTTCCCCGATGTCGAGTCAGCTAAAAAGGCTGAGGCGATAGCAACACTCCAGGACCGTTCGAGGTCACCCTGGTTTCGTTCGCTTAACGGCGACTGGAAATTCCACTGGTCTCCTCAGATTTCAGAGAGACCTTTAGACTTTTTCCAGACTGATTTCGATGACAGCAAATGGGACACCATTCCTGTGCCGTCCAATATGGAAACACAGGGCTACGGAGTCGCCATCTATACGAACTCACGGTATCCCTGGACAGAAGGTCGAAACAGGAGCACACCACCGTTTGTAGAGAGCGTAAATAGTCATGTAGGTTCTTACAGACGTACATTTGAAGTGCCGCAGAATTGGAACGGAAGGCGCGTGAACATAGTTTTTGACGGCGTGAATTCCTTTTTCTTCCTCTGGGTCAACGGCCAGAAGATCGGCATGAGCAAAGACAGCCGCACTGTTGCTGAATTCGATATTACCGATGCTGTAAAACCGGGACAGAATCAATTGGCCGTCCAGGTATTTCGATGGAATGACGGCTCATGGATCGAGGACCAGGACTTCTGGCGCTTGAGCGGAATTTTCAGAGACGTGTATCTCTGGTCGCCTGATTCGCTTCATATTTTCGACTTCCAGGTCAATACTCCTCTCGATGACACTTATAAGAACGGCCAGCTAAAAGTTGACTTTACAGTCAAGAACAAGAAAGCTCAGAATGAAAATGTGACTTTATCCGCTGAGCTGCTCGACAGCTCAGGGGCGCAGGTTGTTCCTGCAATTACAGGTTCGTGCGACGTACCTGCCGGCGGGCAAGCCAAACGAATTCTTTCTGCGGACGTGGAAAATATTAAGTTATGGTCTGCTGAAAATCCGAACCTTTATCGTTTGCTCTTGACGCTTAAAGATTCGAGCGGAAAAGTGCTGGAAGTCATTCCCGTTAATATCGGATTCCGCCAGGTGGAATTGAAGAATGGCGACCTGCTCGTGAACGGCAAGAGAATTTTCATTAAAGGTACCAACAGGCACGAGCTTCATCCCGATAGGGGACAGTACGTAAAACCTGAAGATATGATTCAGGACATAACAATAATGAAGCAAAATAACTTCAACGCTGTGCGTACAAGTCACTATCCGAATACACCCGCGTGGTATGATATGTGCGACCGTTACGGGATATACCTGATTGATGAAGCAAACATCGAATGTCACGGCAATACGTCTTTGACCCGTGACGAAACATGGCAGGCCGCTTATATGGATCGCACTAAGAGAATGGTCGA
>JARRRJ010000372.1:0-4144 GCA_037380865.1 Sedimentisphaerales bacterium | reverse complement strand
GTGTCAATCCGTGAAATCAGTTTCTATGTAATAAAAAATCAGTGAAAATCGGCGTTTATCTGCGGTTAATAAAAAATTGTGTTGATTCGTGGTTTCAAAAAAATCTGCGAGAATCCGTGAAATCCGCGGTTAAATTCATCTTGACACAAAAGATGCTTGTTTGTACAATACTTAACAAAATGAGATAACGAAATAGAATACAGGACACTGAATACAGGAGACAGGAGGAATGTAAGAATCACAAAAAATTTATTATCCCCAGATCAACGCAGATTAAATGATATATTATTTAGATTTAAAAAATCAGTGGTAATCTGCGTCAATCTGTGGTTCCGGAATAAAAAAATGATAAATCCAAAAAATATCTCTGAGTCCTCTGTGCCCTCTGCGGCTGAAATGGAAAAACAAAGCCAATCCGCCCGCCGTAGGCGGGAAATGCTAAGCACTAAAAACTAAATCCTAAACTATATGGTTTGTGAAACAAAGCCAATTTGTCAAAAACAGCATGGGCTGAAGCCCATCCTACGAAATCTCTGCGCCTTCGCGCCTCTGCGGGATTGGAAAAACAAAGCCAAATGTATCGTATTGCGTTCTGTGTCGTGCGTATTGCGCGGGATTGGAGAAACAAAGCCAAATAGCCCGCCTGCGGCGTGAAACTCTAAAACCCAAACTCTAAATCCTAATTATATGGCTTTGCGAAACAAAGCCAATTTTGGGGTGCTAAATCTCATAAGTGCTTATATAGCAAGGACTTATGGCATTTTGGCTGGAGAAAGGACGCGGGCGCGGGTTTATCTATTTTAACATTTCTTAGTCGAATTCGTCGCCTTCGAAGGTGCTTCCGAGGTAGGATTTTATTACTGTCTCGTTTTTGATGATTTCCGCGGGCTTGCCTGAGCCTATTACTCTGCCGTGGTCGAGGATGTAGGCTTTGTCGACTACTTCGAGTGTTCGCTCGACGTTGTGGTCTGTGATGAGGATGCTTACGCCTGCGTCTGCGAGGCGATGTATTTCGTGCTGGAGGTCTTCGACCGCGATTGGATCGACACCGCTAAATGGTTCGTCGAGCAGGATTAATGACGGGCGCGTAACCATTGCGCGCGCGATTTCAAGCTTTCTGCGCTCGCCGCCGGAGAGGAATCTGCCCTGGCTTTTGGCGACTTCGGTGAGTCCGAATCGCTCGATTAGTGCGTCTGCGATTTGTCTGCGTTCGGAGCGGCGCAGGGCCATTGTTTCGAGGATTGCCAGGAGGTTGTCGCGAACGCTCAGTCTCTGGAAAATGCTCGGTTCCTGCGATAAATAGCCCATTCCGAGCCTTGCGCGCTTGTACATGGGCAATTTTGTGATGTCGCGTCCTTCGAAGATTACCGCGCCGCTGGTGGGCGTTATCATCCCGATAATCATGCGGAAAGTGGTGGTTTTGCCGGCACCGTTGCGGCCGAGCAGGCCTACGATGCTCTGGCGATCAATATTAATTGACACTTCGTTTACGACTATTCTGCCTGAATAATGCTTTACCAGGCCGCTCGTTTCGAGAAGAGTTGTATTCAGCATTTTACCTTATTTCACATTAGCCGGACAAAGACGGATTTTCTTAACTTTACGATTTGGGATTATAACACGGCTGTTTTGTAAAGCAAATAAATAAGCGAGTCCGTCTGGAACGCGAAAATCAAATTCAGATAAATATACTGGCATTAAAAGCAATTTTCTGGTATTTATTAACGTGTTTTTGTCAGAATCAGGCAGAATTGCTGCCTGAGAATAAGAAAAATGTGATTTAAGGATATGTATGTTTGCAGTTGTAAGTGATATACATTCGAATATCGAAGCATTAAGTGTTGTTTTGGACGATATTAAAAATCGCGGCATAAAGACGATTTATTGCCTGGGCGATGTGGTCGGCTACGGGCCGAATCCGAAGGAATGCCTCGATTTGATTATCAGGAAATCCAGGTGGTGCGTTCTCGGAAACCATGATTACGCAGTGTTTTACGAGCCGACGAATTTCAACGTGGGCGCCGAGCAGGCGAGTTTCTGGTCGCGAGAGATTCTGGAGCTGGAAGAAGATAAGGAATCGCGCAACTTGCGATGGAGCTTTCTTGGTCGCCTGCCGATGCGGCGCACGCTCAAATATAAAATCGGCGCGAATTTCGTAACAATTGATTTTGTGCACGCTTCTCCGAGACGACCCATCAATGAATACATTTTTCCAGATGATGTTTATAATAATCCCCTGAAAGTGCGTATGCTTTTCGAGAAAGTCAAGCACATTTGCTTCGTCGGGCATACTCACATGCCCGGCGTGTTTCTGGATGAGCCGGACTTTTACCTGCCCGGCGAGCTTGGTGACAGCTATCCGATTATCAACGAAGAAAAAGCCATCATAAATATAGGTTCCGTGGGCCAGCCGAGGGACAAAGACAACAGGGCAAGCTATGTCTACGTCAAAGGAAACGAAGTGCATTTCGTGCGTCTCGAATACGATTACGAGAGTACGATGAAAAAGATTTTTGCGATTGATCAGCTGGATAATTTCCATGCGGAGCGGCTGCAAAACGGAAGATGAAATTCTGTTAACGACTAAAGAAAAAATATGCGATATCTGAAATGGACTGTAATTATTTTTGTGATTTTCTGTGTGGTGCTCGTTCTCGAATCGGGGATTTTCGAACATTCCCAGCATGACATAAGATACCCTATTCTATTGCAGGAAACAACTGCAAACGATGCGCAGGAGACAGAAGGCACGCTCTCTGCGCCGCAGACTGGACTATCAGCCGCACCGGAAAGCGCACAGCCTCAGGCAAACGAATCGGTTTCTTTTTCTGCTGAGCCGGCTGAAGTTAATAATATCACTGTAGGCTCAACCGATAAAGCCAGCGGATACAAATTTCAAATTGAATTGACATCGAGAGGCGCAGCGATACGAAGAGCGACGTTCAGCGAATTCGATAATCGCAGCCGGGAAAATCCCGAGCCTCTCAATATCATTATGCCCGCAACGCAAAGCAGTGGCACAGAAGTTCTCGCGATGGCAAACAGTGAGTTTATGCTGCCCGACTACAACAGACAACTTCATCTTGAGAACCTGTACTGGCAGAGTTTCGGGCTCGAGTCTTCACCCGACGGCTCCGTCAGTGTTCGCTTTGAGGTAACCATATCCGAATTAAGTATAAATCAGCCTGTAATTAAGATAACTCTAGACAGGGAAGGCTTCAGAAGTGATTTGCGTGCTGTGACAGCGGGTTACAGAAACACCCAGGGCAAGTTCGATATCGAAACAGAGAGCATAAAGGGACTTGAGAAGGCCAACAACCGCAAGATACTGGAGAAGCCAGGCTTCGACTTCGTCTGGGCGGCGGCGGTAAATAAATATTTCGCGGGCATACTTGTCCCTTTGCCAGGTGACGGCAAGACATACTGCGACTGGATTCAGCAGGTGACAGCGAGGTCTTACGACCCGGATGGTGACAGTAAAAAAGACAGCGGCAACGAGACAGTCGGAGTGAATCTTAACACTGTTCCCGAAGACTTGGCCGCGGTAGGTCAGAATGGAAGTTCCAGAACCTATAATTTCCGTCTGTTCGTCGGACCGAAGGAAAAGACTCTTTTCGACCAGAATGCCCAGTATAAAGAATGGGGATTTGTTAATGTGATTACTTTCCGTGCGTGCTGCTGCCCGGCCTGCATAATTAATCCACTCGCGTTCGGAATACTTGCCATTATGAAATGGATGCATGGCTTCTGGCCGCATAACTACGGCATAGTGATTATCATACTTGTCTTCCTGATGAGACTTATTATCCATCCGCTCACAAAGAAAAGCCAGGTCTCGATGAGCAAGATGAGCAAGCTCGCGCCTAAAGCGGAAGAAATAAAGAAGAAATACGCCAATAACAAAGCCGAAATGAACAAGCAAATGATGGCACTGTACAGGGAACAGGGTGCTTCGCCGCTCATGGGAATGCTTCCAATGTTCGTACAGATGCCTATCTGGATCGCTCTGTGGAGCGCGGTCTATACAAGCATAGCATTACGCGGCGCAGAGTTTTTGCCATTCTGGATTACCGATCTTTCTGCTCCCGATGCCGCTTATACGTTTCCGAAAGCGCTTGTGGTTCCATTCTTCGGCTGGCATATT
>JARRRJ010000371.1:6517-7224 GCA_037380865.1 Sedimentisphaerales bacterium | reverse complement strand
CACTGCCTATCTGATAGCTGTAAGGATTGCTGTACTGCGCCGGCTTGTTTATGCCGTCCGGAGAAGTATCGCTGTTCTGCACATATGCAATGGTTCTCTGATTCTGAGGGGACCTTGGATTGTTCGTTGACTCTTCTGTCTCGAGAAGAGTCTGAATAAGATAAACCCAGAATCGGGCTGAATAAGTGTTCTGGAAATCACTTAACTCCGAGGGATCGAAAGCCAACACTCCCACTCTTCCAAATCCCACGTAGCCTGCGCCGAAAAGATACTGATTATCCTGGTAAATGTCACCGGCATAAATTTTAGCGTTCGGCTTCGGGACAAGAGCTTTGACTGCAACATTCTCAGTTTCATCTCCTTTCAACTGCCATTTATAGAGCAGACTTTGTGAGAGAGTGACCTCTTTGGCTTCTTCATAATCAAAGGGAAGTATATTTGTAAGAGGATTATCTCCCCTCGGCGGATTGCTTCCCAAAACGACAAGTATCCTGCCGCCATTCGATACCCATTGGGTAATCGCCTTAAGTTGCTGCTCTCTTAACTGGTTCCAGTCAGGATCATAGATAACAAGCAAATCAAGAGAAACAAATCCCGTCCAGTCCCATGGTACCTGTTTTGGCTGCTTGCTACCTACACATACATTTCCAGTTGATCCTGCGAATCGGCATATAGATTGCCTGTCAATTCTCAGCAGGTTAAATTTG
>JARRRJ010000371.1:0-6486 GCA_037380865.1 Sedimentisphaerales bacterium | reverse complement strand
CAACGATTCCAATGAGCATGTCCTGTTCGTTAAGAACTGCGCTCTTTCCCGAGATCGCAGATCTCCAGACATCATAATCATTAGTCCATACGGTCCTTCTACGGTTCCCAAGTCTCTGCTGCAGCCGGAGAGTGCATCCGTGAGTTGAGTATGCGAGCTTTGTCACTAAGGGTGTATATTCGGGAGAATCAGGTGTCAAAGGCAAGTAATGACTGACATTCAGAGTGTTCAGCCCGTCCTGCTGAGAAGATAACGTCAATTCAGCATCAAAAGGTTCCTCTATGTTGGTGCTTACCATGATTTCCACCGGCGTCCATTCCATAGGTCTGTAATAGCCGTTCCAGCCGCAGGAAAAATCAATATTAAAATCAATTTTATTTGCGGCATTGACTGCGCCGCTAAAAACATGAATCAGTATTAATGCAGAAATCAATAGCTTCAGACAAAAGACGCCATTGACATCACGTGCTGATTTTCTTTCACTTCGGAATTTATTCTTTTTATACATTTGTGAACCTCGCCTTAATTTCAACTTCTTCAGCTAAATCCTGACTTTATAATTGTATACTACCCATTCGAGGCAGGCAAGCAATAAAGCAAAACCCACGAGGAAAGGCCATAAAGGCATGTTTGCTCGGCTTATGATTTTTTCCTGTGCTTCAACGGTCTCAGAATTAGAAAACCCGAGCTCGTTAAGAGGCTTAATATTGCTTTCCTGAGCATTTAAAAGATTTACGGCGTAGAAACGCGCAGGTCCATCTGAAATACTCAGGCTGTACTGACCTACGCGACTGGTATTGGCAAACCGAATAGTGCCGCTCGGGTTGGCCCGGACAACTTCAGTTTCTTTATCCGGCATGGTAATTTCTGCTTCTGTTCCCGGCTCCACGCCTTCCACTACAATCGGATCTCCAACCTCGAGATTATCTTTTTGCTCCTGTGTTACCTGTAATCCGAGATAACTTGTTGCGTTATAACAAAACAGGACAAAGCCCGGCTCGAAAGGCCAGTTTGTTTCCATAATATCGAAGCCAACAAGCAGGAAAATGCTTCCGTTGCGCTCGACGAGAGCTAAAGCAGGAGACTCGTTGAATTCCGCTAAAATATCCGCATCTCGCGGCAAATCCATCTTGTAGCACTTAGCCGCGAAAAGTGTCATCAGATTTACATAATTCAAAACCGGGTGCTTTTGGCGCCAGTCAATAATGACCTGGTTTTCGAGTTGGCCGGGACTATTGACATCGATATTCTGCGGCGGTTGACCGAAAACAATATATCTTCCCTTTGGCAAATGGTCGTTTACGTGATTATCCAGAACAATAACATCCCAGGGATTATCGAGACTAGTCGCCGCCTGATCCAGCGCATCGAACTGCGCCGGCGACTGAACTTCGAACTTAGCAAGCGGACAGGCCTTCAAAGCGGATTCGAGAGCTGGATTATTCGATGTCACGAGTAATACCGATAACTTTTTAGGAGGTGAAACGACGGACCAGGCAACATTATCGCAATCCAGGCAATCATCCGAAAGAAGTCTGATTTCGATCACACCCGATTGAACATCAGAAAGCTGGAAGTTCACCGAGGTTGTGCCGGGCTCTTCCGTTTTTGTATCATTTACTCTGAGCGCAGGTATCGTTATTTGTCTTATATCTTTGACATCGTTATTCACACCAAGCTGCAAATTTGTAGTAAGAGGCTTGTCGCTGAAATTCGAAACGGACGCAAAAACTTCCACTTCATCGGGATTCTCGTAAGACCTCAAGGCCTGCATTGCGGTTATACCTGCATTTTCGCTGGGTTGGGCGCCTAGGGAGTGATAAACTATCTCATCAGTACCGACAGTAAGCTCCGGCAAATCGTTTATTCGCCCGTCGCTGAAAAGTTGCAGAGTAGCAGGCTGCTCCTGGTTAAGATAGTCTGCTTCGCCTCCCGGCGTTTGTGAAAATGCACGCGCGACAGTGACAGCTTCGGACAAAGATGACTTTCCATGTCCGCCGGAGATAGAATCAATTGCATAAATTAATTGTCTTTTGTCCGAAGTAAAATTGCACATTACCTTTGCGTGGTCATCAAACGCTATGACCATAGTCTGATCGCTGTCGTCTCTTAGTGAAAACGCCGCCTTCTGCCGCATGGATTCGACAAATATCTTCGCCTGTTCCTTTGCCTTTTCAAGCCTGCTTTGATTACCTGGGCCACCTGACGTGGGATCATCATCTATTGTGTTCATGCTCGCAGAACGATCTATCAACAGGACATACCGGCGCCCGGGACCTGTTTTCATACGCAAAACAGGCCATGCTATTGCAAACAATAATGCAACCAGCGTCAATAACTGGAGCAGCAAAAGTATGTTGTGTCTTAATTTCTGAAATGGCGCGTTCACCTGCAAGTCACGAATAGCTCGCTGCCAGAGGAGCGTGCTTGAGACAATATGCTCGTGCCGCTTTAATTTCAGAAAATACAGGAGCAGCAGGAGCGGCACTGTAACCAGAGCAGCGTAAAGAGCAGTAAACGGTGTGAGCCATTGCATAACAGAAAATTCCTTGTAATTAGCGAAGCAGGCGAATTCGCCGCAGATAGTTTAGAACAAGATGCTCTATCGAGTCGGACGAATTCGCGAGCACATAGACGGCACCTCTTCTGGTGCAAAAATCCTTCAATTCATTACAGTAAGCACTCAAAGTCTTTTTATAATATTTCAGCAACGCACCTGAGACGGTAATCTCAGCTATATCGGCGTCTTCGATATCAATCAGTTTCAGCTCGCCGGTCACATCAGGTGTAAGTTCCTGTGGCGAAAGCACCTGGATAACGTAGAGATCATATTGCTTCCCGATGAGACGCCGCAAGCCTTCGTCGTAACCTTCCTTGAACAAGAAATCGCTCAAAACTATGGTGATCCCGGAGCCTATACGTCCAGATGTAAGCTGCCTGCAAGCTTTCTCGAAATGAGAAAACCCGTCACATTCTGCACTCAAAAGATAATCCGCCATCTTGTGAAGGTACGTTCGCCCGCGCATGTTGGCAAGCTGACCTTCGATGCCGTCAGCAAAAAAACTGATTGTCACCCTGTTATTGTTTACAAGGCTTACATAACCAAGCGCATAAATGTTCCAATCCACAAAACGTAAATCATCGCCGGCCACGTAAGGCCTGTGGTCTGCAAATTCCACACTTTGTCCGCGTCGTTTGGTGCGACGCTCGCCGTGAAGCTTGCCCTGCAGAATCTTGCGACTCATAACGTCGAGCGAATCGAGCCTTGCCATAAATTCAGGCTCGAGCAAATCAGTAAGGCGTCTCCTGGTTGTCGTCGTTTTATGGTACATCTATTTTCTCTTCCAGGGTTGTGGGTGTGTTTTCGAGTATTTGAGAAAGTATTTCATCGGTAGTAATCCCTTCTGCCTGGCCTTCGAAATTCAGCAAAATGCGATGCCGCAGAGTGGGCAAAACCGAATTTGAAATATCGCTGAAGCTGACATGGTAGCGTTCGTCGAGCAGCGCACGAACCTTTGCAGAAAGTACGAGTGCCTGTACACCGCGCGGCGACGAGCCGAAACGAATAAACCTGTTCGTTATATCCGCCGCGAATTCTCCCTGAGGATGTGTTGCCAGGACCAGTCGGATCGCGAAATCCTGAACGTGCTCAGCTATGACAACATGACGCACAAGGTCCTGAGCTTCAATTATATCTTCTTTACCTATAACATTCTGTGCTTTTGGCACAAAACCTGTTGTAGTCCTGTCGACAATCGCTCCCAGTTCCATACGATTGCTGTAAGGTACAAGTATCTTAAAGAAAAAGCGATCTAACTGAGCTTCAGGCAAAGGATATGTCCCTTCCTGTTCAATCGGGTTTTGAGTCGCAAGAACAATAAAAGGCTCGGGAAGTTTGCGAACCTGCCCGCCGCTTGTGACTGAATGCTCCTGCATCGCTTCGAGCATCGCTGACTGGGTCTTGGGCGTTGCGCGATTAATTTCATCAGCCAGAATAATCTGTCCGAAGATAGGTCCCGGCTGAAACTCGAACCTGCGTCTTCCCGTAGAAGTGTCTTCCATAACAACATTCGTGCCGATGATGTCCGCAGGCATCAGGTCGGGTGTAAACTGGATGCGCCTGAACTCGAGTGAGAAAACGTCACTTAACGTCCTTACAAGCAGTGTCTTTCCCAGTCCGGGTACACCTTCCAGCAAAACGTGACCTCCACAGAATATGCTGATGAGCACATTATCGACAATATCTTCATGGCCTACTATTACCTTGCCTATTTCCATCCGCAAAGAATCGAACATCTTTCTGAAATCTTTGCATTGCTCTTCAACCTTTTTATCCTCTTTTGCCATTTTTATTTTCTCCTAAGGTTATTTCTCTATTCATTTTCTTTTTTATTCTCGCCTGATTTTCGCTTGGCTTTGAGAAGCCTCTGAATGTGATCCGCCTGTGCCTGGGGCGCTTTTGCCTGCTTCTTTGGCTCTTCTTTTTTTACCGCAGGCTCAGCAGGTTTTTTATCCTGAACCTGCGACATTGGCAAGTCGCCCTTGAATTTTTCATCTGCGATATAACGCATGGAAACAGCGGCTTCGTCAGAGCGTTTTTTAAATTGAGCCTGTACCTGTTTTCTTTTCAACTTCAATGTGTCAAGAGTCGTATCAATTTTGCTCTTGCTCGCACGCGATGTAACAAATTGATTTACCGCTCGCGCCATAGCTCTGAAATCAAGAGCGAGCCTGCGCACCGCAATATCAATAAGAAACAATGCAAGCCATATAAGCATTAACGGACGGATCAAAGGCAATTGCGTCTCTGGAAATTTCAAACCCGAATAATCGAAAAGTTTTGCCTCGTTTGGGTCGGAGCTTAACATGCGCCCGCCTGTTAAGTCGCCGACCTGTGTCAGTAAAGGCATATTATCTGAAAGGTCGCGAAATTCAGGTGCGAACGGAATCGTAACCGCGGTGTCTGTAATGTACGTTTTTTCGCTTTCGCCGATTTTCTTATATCTCAGGTTAATAATGTAACTTCCCGAGCCTGAAGCCTCGAACCTGCCGCTGTACTGTCCCGGCCCAACCTGAACAAGTTCCAGGTCTTCCGTCTCGACGTCAGGCGATATTACCTGGCCATCGATGGTTGAGAACTGGATGAACTTTCCATCATCGTCAACCGCTTCGACATTTACAGTGACTTGCTTACCCTGAACATCAGAAGTAATTTCACAGTCGGTAGACTGTGCAGGCTTGCCTGCCCAGCGAACCGTCTGCTCCCAGAAAGTCTCGAAATTGCTCCATTCGAGCCAGTACAATGCCCACCTGCTGTCAGCTGAAGACGTGAATGCGGCAACGCGGCCCATTCCCGACTGGCATATGGCAAGTATCGGGTCACCTTCCTGACTTGTCAAAATCACCTGGTTTAATCCGCCTTTGGGACCTGTCACTACGTAGCCGTCAAGGTCAGGGTAATTTGCAGAGAGCCCCTTAGTAATCTCACTGAGGGAATATATAAGCTGAGGGGTGAAAGTCTGCTCGCTAATCAGGCTGCGCCTTACAACCTGCGCCTCTTTTATGAATATTTGAGGAAGTGCTGACGGATTTTGAACATCATAAAACCTTCCGCCCGTGAAATCTGCGACAATTTTGAGGTTCTGCAGGCTCGTGCCGCTATGCGGAAAAATTCCTACGGTAGTACAAGTTATCCCTGCATCCCTGCATGCGTTCAGGAGTTGACCTGAAGGCATCTGCGGGTCGCCATCTGTAATTATTATCACGTGCTTCTGCGAAGCGTTACAATCCTTCAGCTTATTATAAGCCTGCTGCAAAAGGTTGTGAAGACTCGGCAGGTCACCCATTACCATCTGATTGATTGCTGCCTGGACTTCCTTTTTGTCCCCGACTTCAGACAACGGGAAGACCCAGTCATCAACGCCGGCTCCCTGCCAGTTGTATGCCAGAATACCAACCAGATCCAATCGGCTTAAAGTGTCGACCGCAGAAGAAGCAATCATCTTGCCCCAGTAGTTACCCTGCGGCATTTCGCAGGCATGCATAAGCAAAGCCAATGCACCTTTGGGCAATTGTTTCTTCTGCGGCGGGTCCAAATCGACTGGCAAAATATCTGCTACAGGGGAGCCAATCCAGCCGCCCGCTCCGAAAGACTTCGGGCCGCCTGTCATTATTAATCCGCCGCCAAGATTATTCACATAGCTGCACAACATATCCTGCTGCGCAAACGTGAAATTGCTGCTGTCGGTGTCCACGAGAACTATTGCGTCTGTATCCATCAGCCTGGCAAGGTCATCGGGAAATTGCGGCGCCATTATATATTGCGTATCGATATTCGATTCCTTCAGCGTTTTTACCATAGACTGACCCGCTTGACCGTCGGAATCTACAATGAGCACGTGTCCCGGGCCGGAGACATGGGTAATAGCACTTGCCATATTATTCTGGATAACCTTGTCCTGTGAGTTGTCATCGGGAATAAAGACC
>JARRRJ010000370.1:2228-8623 GCA_037380865.1 Sedimentisphaerales bacterium | reverse complement strand
GTTTACAGTCTTGTCGAAAACATCGGCGACGGCGTATCCAATGGCTATACGATTGATTATTACTTGTCCCAGGATCAGGCTATTACGATTTGGGATTACCATTTAGGACAAGTCAGGCGCGAGGGTCTGGAGCCCGGGACGCAGCATAGTTATAATACGACGTTTCAAATTCCTCCGAACATACCTGAGGCTGATTATTATGTTGGAATCGTTGTCACCTGCCAGGGAGATACAAGTTCCGCGAACAATTCCGGCTCAGATAGTGAGACATTAGAAGTGATTCATCCTCCGAATTATGTATGCGGGCGAGTGACATACGAGTATCCGAACTATGATGACCAGCCTGTCAGGTACGCGATGGTGAAAATATACGATTCAGACTCGGAGAGAGAAATCGGGCTCACCTACACCGACCTGAACGGCAACTACGGCGTTGTCGTGTTAAACGACGATGATAGTACGCGGGATATTTTTGCGAGGGTACTTTCTGAGAGCGTAAGCGGCTCTTATCCGGGAACTATCGGCAAAATATGTTCCGTCAGAGACGATGTTTATGAGAAACCTTACACCTATAAGAGCTCAGATTATCTTCATCCTCAAGATTCCTCCCGCACAATTAATATGATAATGCCTGTATCATGGAGACCGTTTATGGTTTTCGATTCGTTAGTTGAAGCGTTTCATCAGGCGAAAACATTTTTCGGAATTGAAATGCAGGAAATCGCGGCTCACTGGCCTTCGGCGGATAACGGCACATACTATTATCCTCCCCACGGCATTTTCATCAGCCGCGACGATGAATGGGAAAGGGATATCATGCTGCACGAATACGGCCATTATATTGCAGACGTATATCAGTTCGCCCAGGGCAGCGTAGGGGACAATGGAATTCATACCTGGGACCGGGACCTGAGACTCTGGCCTGTGAACAGGTCTCCTGAACATGCGGCGAATCTTGCATTTCGAGAATCGTGGCCTACCCTTTTCAGTATCGCTTCTCAGCTTGACGATTATACGTATCCGAATTCCGGGGACACGAAATACCAGGATTACAGCAGTTATTATCACTGGACGTTTCAGTTCGATCTTGAAACTGACACATTCGATGACGAATCACCAGGTGAGTTTTACGAAAGTATGAACTGCTGCCTGCTTTGGGATATTTTCGACGATAATCGCGATCGTATGTACTTTGAAGATACAGTGAGCGACCCTAATCTCAGCAGGATATGGGCCGTAATACGGGGATACCGGGCCGAGGATATGAGCGACTTCTGGGTCGGCTGGCATGATCGTTACGGGCAGGACCAGGACATAGAAGCCGTGACCTACCTGTTTCAGGAACATAACATGACCTTTGCCGAATCGGGTCAGGCACCTGCTTTGCCGCAAAACAATGTGCCTGTAGCAGTCGCGGGCGAAGACATGTTGGTCCTCCAGGACAGAACCGAAGGCGCACTGGTACATCTCGACGGTTCAGGCTCTAACGACCCGGACGAAGATGAATTGACTTATACCTGGCGATACGGATATATTCCTTACAGCGGTGCCCAGATGGATATAGTGCTTCCAGTAGGAACTTCCGAACTCGAATTGGAAGTCACCGATGGGGAATTCGCCTCGTGGGATACTGTGATGATAACTGTCACGAACACGAGCCCCGAGAACTGGTGAAGAAAATTTGCCGCCGCTCTTGCTCGAGTTCAAGCGAAGATGTTCACTATTGAATATTCTTCATAATAGGAACAATCTTATGGTCTTCAGGGTCTAACTGCGGCCATTCGGGAGGTTGTTCCTGAACTCTAAGTATATGCGGCGTAATGAAAATGGTTAGCACGCTGTTATTCGTAGTCTTCTCCCTGTGCTTGAACAGATTACCCAGAAGCGGCAGGTCGCCAAGAACAGGCACTTTCACAACTGATGTGGTCAGTTGTTGTTCTCGCAATCCTCCCAATATTAGAGTTTGTCCCTCCTGTACTATAACTTCGGTGGTGGACTGCCTTGTGGTAAGTTCGTGAAAGTATAATTTCCGACTTTTACATCGACTACAAGATTAATCGTCCCGTCGGCAAGGAGCGTAGGTACTATGCGGCCTTCGGTATCAGCGGAAATGTCACTTTTCCTGACAATAGGCCTGCCGGCTACGTCGAAGCCTTCGTCATAAAAGTAGTTCAATGTTTTGCGTATATTGATAAGGGACTCTTTTCCGCTCATCGCGACAGTTCGCGGATTGGCAAGAATTGTTCCTTCGCCTTCCGTTACCAGTGTATTGAGTCGGATAAAGAACTCATTGGGAAGTTCGCCTACGCCCTGATAGAAAGACTGGCCTGTGCCGTATAATGTGTTAAGCGTATCGTATGCGCCGCCGTATCTCCTGATAGGCCTTCCGGCAGGCTGGTAAAACGCAAAACGGTCCTCAGTATAGGTCCAGTCAAGTCCGAGTTCCTGGTTGGCTTCCTCGGAAAGTTCTACAGCAAGAAGGTCCACCATGATATGCGGCGCGGGTTTGTCAACCAACTCCAAATCTTCCGTCAGTTCCGTGAGTATATCGTTGGGACCTTTGAAAATAAGAAGGTTTCTTGTGAGATTTGTCGTGATATATTGGGTATAATCACTCGAGACAGATTCGAGAGCTTCTTCGATGGTCATATGCATTGGCTGCAAAGTAGTAGTGACAATTCCATTTTCATCAGCTTGAGGAACAGTCGTGACACCAGACGGCTCGGGCAGTGCAGGAATCTGGAGTTGCGAAGGTTCTGCTTGAACGACTTCGGCTGTTTCTCTTCCTATAGGAGGCCCGATATACTTTGCGGCCGCACTGGAAATCAAACGTTCGGGCAAATCCAGACGATAAACGTCCGGTTGAGTTATATTATCATCTCTGCTTATAATTTTGGCAATCGTCAGTAAAATCGAGCGGCTGTCAGGAGACCAGCTTGCGTCTGCCAGGCCATAAGAACTTGCCGAGATTTCCTTTCTGTCAACCTGTTCATCATATATTATGATATCCTCTTAAAACAGAACGGGGATTTTCATACTGGCTCTGAGGACCCCAGTTTTTAACGCCGTAGCGATTACTTACCACAAGAATTTTTGTAGAATCGTACGACCATTTTAACAAAGAGATCATATCAACTTGACCTGTTTTTCTGGGATACGATGTTATAATTGGCTCGTAGCCGCCGTTAATGGGATCAATCAGATAAACTGTAGAAATTGAATTTCCCTGATTATCGAATCTGCTTCCTTCCGACAGAATCCATCTGCTATGCCATGACCATATAAGATCTCCGAGTGAAAGCTGCTCCTCAGTAGCAGACGACGAAGCTTTCGTAAGGTTGCGAGCCTCGGAATTGTCCGGCTTACTGATCCAGCAGTCTGTGCGCGAGGCAAATCCTCCAATGTCTCTCTCGCTTTGTGTCATGTCCAGGTCGCTTGTGTAAGCAATCCATTTACCATCGGGACTCCAGCGCGGATTATCAATATCGATCGAGCGTCCTCCGTTATCAGTCAGGATGACAAGTCCCTTTCCATAAGGATCAACTACAGTCAGGTCATAGCCTCCACCACCAGCTTCTGTTAAAAGGCACAGCTTCGGAGGGATTGCGGGACTCCATCGCTGTTCCCGACCCTGACCTCTGTCAGCCAGTATTCTCTGGTACTTTCCAGTTTGTGCTTCAGCTACGAAAACCTGCCTTTGTCTCGTAGTTCCCGGCCGAACTGCATAAGCTAAAAAGCGTCCGTTCGCCGACCAGAATGGCCCGTTAGAAGAATCAATGGCATTTTCCGGATAAGGCGGAGATATTGAAATTGTTTTACCGGTGGACAAATCATATACATAAATTCCCCCCTGACTCTGGCGATCCCTCGTATTGGAAAACTCATAGGAAATTTTGTCGCCTTTCCATGACCACTCTGCAAAGAACGGATTTCCCATAGGGGAGACTCTTTGTTTGCTCGACCCGTCTGATTTCATAACCATTAGCTGGTATTGCGTGCCTGTCTCAGTGCGGACAAAGCTGAGCAGGTCGCCGTGATATGCCCAGGAAACTGCTTCGGACTTGCCGTCAGCAGTCAAAGGTGTTAGCACGACGCCCTCTGCGAAGGTTTCTGAGTAAGCTTGTTGCGTGGAAAAAATGATCTGAATTGAAATTAACAATAGAATAAGTTTCTTGCTCTTCTGAGAATGATGGTTCACTAATATTCTCCTTTACACTTCTTTTCTATAAAAAATGCCACTGCAAAAAGCTGCCTTTTTCCGCCTATTGGGCTTGGGTTGTGTATTGTCTTTTGGTTTTTTTCGCGGTCAAATCCGCTTGGTATTTGTTGCCATCATTTTTGCTGCGGAAGAATCAATCCTCTTTTGTTATGCGCAGAGTTATACCCGGGCAGCCACTTGCGCATACGTCCAGGACTTTCAGAATGTTCGTAATTTGAAAGAATTTCCTTTTTCTGGTGTCAGACCTGCTTTTTGTCATTTTAGGGATAGATTTAGAAAGCAGTGTCTTTTTGACACTTCTTTACCTATCTGGAGGAATCGAAGAATCTTGTAATCATGCTTGAATTTTGTCGATGGTTACCTGGAGATACTTCTGGCGATGACCTATGCGTTTCTTGCTGTTTTTGCGTCTGCGGAAATACATGGGATAGAGTTTTTGGCCTTTTACGAGAGCATCCTCTGCTGTGGTTTTGAAAGAAGCAATTACTTTCGCGCCTTCCAAGTATGGAGTACCTACTTTAACTTCCTTGTCGTCGTTGATCAGCAAAACCCTGTCCAGCTCGATAGTACTGGCCTGCGGCTCTATATCGGTCAATTCTATGTTTATACAGTCACCTTCGGCGACCTTGTATTGTTTGGATCCCTGCTCAATTATTGCATACATTCCAAAAAGCTCCTAAAGCTTAATTGTATTATTTACAAGACAAAACGGGTATTTTACATATTT
Source organism: Sedimentisphaerales bacterium (assembly GCA_037380865.1). Lineage (GTDB taxonomy): Bacteria > Planctomycetota > Phycisphaerae > Sedimentisphaerales > Anaerobacaceae > JAFGPS01. The sequence continues at coordinate 3,677 of JARRRJ010000370.1, read as the reverse complement.
CTGAATTTTTGTAAAGCAAATTCGAGGATATTTTTGTATTGTATGCCATATCTCGGTCCGAGGTGCACTTTGTGTTCAGTCCGGCTGGGCTGAAAATGATAGAAATGTGAAAAATAAGATGCTGTAACTTCTTATTTTACAATGCGTTAGCCTTTGAGAGGAACATTTTGATGCAGCTTGCCATGATAAACGACAGGTTGATTGGTCTTGATGAGCTTGGGGACGAATTCTTGGATCGCGGACTTTTTTTCGGCGATGGCGTTTATGAAGTTGTGCGAAGTTATGACGGCAGGCTTTTCGCGCTTGAGGAACATCTGGCGAGATTCGCGGCGAGTTTGAAGGCGATCGAAATAACGAAAGTTGATATCGGCCAGATTCGCTCCAAGATTATCGAAGCCTTCGAAGCCGCAAATATTCCCAACGCTTCAGTCTATTTCCATATGACCCGAGGTTCAGGAATGCGCAGTCATGCATGCAGTGACGATTTGAAGCCGAATTTCCTGCTCATTATCAGGGAACTTGAGGATGCGACAAAAGTCAAGACGCAGGGTATCTCAGTTATAACCTGTCCAGATTTGCGCTGGAAAAGATGCGATATTAAGTCGCTAAACCTGCTTCCGAACGTTCTGGCCAGACGCCAGGCCGCAAGAAAAGGCTGTGACGAGGCCATTTTCGTCAACGATGACGGATTCATAACAGAAGGAGCGGCTTCTGCTTTTTTCGCGATACACGAGAAGAAACTGCAGACATCGCCGCTTTCAGAAAATATTCTGCCTTCAATTACTCGAAAATTTGTAATAAAAGCCGCGGGGAATATCGGTATGGACGTGGTCGATAAATCCCTTACACCCGGGGAAGCTTCCTTGTGCGACGAGCTTTTCATTGCAGTAACAACGAAAGACATCGTTCCGATAGTGAAATTTGACGACAAAATCATAGGAGACGGCAGGCCAGGCGAATACGCAAAAGCACTCACGGAAGAATTCCGTAAATTCACAAAGAGTACATAGACGTGCAAAGTAAATTTCCTGCCGCAGAATTTTCCTAAATTTGTGCATTTGTTTGCATTTGTTTGCCGATTTCTGTATAATACAGGTAAAATAAAATAGATCGTAACTGGAAATTATCTGGTTTTTCGACTCTTTATCCGTTTTTTTGGGACATTTTGGAGTTTTCTTCGGTGCCGGAACCATGCGTGACATCAGAGCCCTGTGCGAATTCCGCTGACAGTGCTGCTCGAATTATCCATGAACATGAAAGTTTTATCCGCTGGGTAATACGCATGCAGAATAATTCTACTGCTTCCGAGGATGACCTGTTTCAGGATTTTTATCTCAGACTGATAGCCAATCCGGTTCCGGTAGATGTCAGGAGCGTGAAGGGTTATCTCTACAAGGCCTTGCTCAATCATTTGGCTGTTTCTTATCACCAAACGAGCATGTACGAAAA
>JARRRJ010000370.1:0-2194 GCA_037380865.1 Sedimentisphaerales bacterium | reverse complement strand
TCGCCCGGGCAAAGATACATGGCAATAACTTTAAGATATAGAGATGGTTTCAGTATTCAGGAAGTTGCAGATAGGATGGGCCTTAAGAACTCGTCTGTAAGCAAATACATTTCGATTGGTTTAGGGAAAGTCCGTAAGTGCTTAAATAACACTTAGTTAAGGAGATATTATGATTGCTCCGGACTTAAACAGGTTATGTGAGCAGGCTAAAATATACTATTACGATTTTCTTTTTCAAGAGGACAAAAGCGAGATTCCCGAAGAAGTACAGAACCACTTGAGGCAATGCGAGTATTGCCAAAAGCGGATTTATGAGCTGAAAACAGCTATAACGCAGGCTGAAATCAAAAATCAACATGATCGAGCAGATTCCGGAACGCCGCTCTCAAATATGCTGAAGCTCCATTTTTCCTACATTGACCAGGATGTGACCTGCGCGATAGCAAAATCTTTCATGCCGGGAATGTTGGACGCATCCATGCAAATCAGCGTTCCTACACCTATAACGGCACATCTTGACCATTGTCGCGAATGCTCCCGGGATTTGGAAAAATTACGGGAATTGAATTTTAGCGAGGTACATTTATTCCGGCTTGGCAGGCTTTTTGCCGCTAAACCCGATGACGACGATATCACTTGCGCAAGAGCAGAGTCGGATATGATGGCTTTCGTAATGATGGCTTTTCACGAATCCGACGAGGAGACTTTGAATCATCTCTGCGCATGCAGCGAGTGCAGGAACGCAATTTATCAATACAGGCAAGCAATTCGGGAAGAGTTAGTGCATGAAAAGAGCGAGAAATCCTGCTCTCTGACCAGCAAGCTCTCATATGACGATGTTTTTAACTACACAATCCCTTACGGCCTTGATTTAGAACGGTACAGTAAATCAGAGTTCCAGGGACCCACAACGTCCCATATCCGACGATGCCCGTTCTGTCTGGAGAAGATGCAGGCACTTCATCGTACCATTTATGGGATAGCGGAAAGACCCGATTCTCAGATAGTAACAAAATACAACGTGAAGAAATCCACTGAAACTGCCTACACGCATGAGTCGAAGAATCTTTACACTGGTTTTCCGGTAAGTGTTGATGTTTCGCGAGCTTCCGAGGGTGCCACTGTTTTAAGTACAGGCTCAGTCATCAACTTCGCAGCCGCGCTTAAGAGGAAAGTTCTGACATCGAACTTCAGGCCACTCTCCAGAACGGGAGTAGCGGCTATATTGATAATTGCAGTATTGTTAACGTCGATGCTCTTTTATCCGCTAAAAGCGAAGGCACTCACTCTGGAGCAGCTTTACAGCGTATTTGGAAGAATTGATAATGTTCGCATCTCAACGTTTGAGGAGGGCATGAGCGAACCTGCACAGGAGCGTTGGATATCACGTGCCGACAAAATTCAAATATATGAGAGGGAAGGCGTATCTATTTTATCTGACGTTATCCACAAATTACAGGTGACAAAAAGGCCGGGGGTGAAAGCGGAAAGAGGGACTTTGTCTGCGGAGCTTCTCGCTGATACTGAACAAAATCTGAACAGTGGACTTGATTTGGTTTATAACGTCAGCAGTATTCCTGCCGGATCCCAGTGGAAGGTGGATTCAGAGGCTCAGACTGCGAATGACGGAACGGAAGTTTATGAGCTTATCTGGACGCCTGAGTTATATATCGAGCCGCAGCTTAACAAACTTGTATTCTTTATAGACTCTGATACAAATCTTCCTTTCCGGGTTGAGTTCCGTAGAAAGCTTGCAAGCGAAGACGAGTATAAGCTCCAGTCGTACCGAATCATCAAGTATCCTGACGATAAAGAGATAGCTGAAAAGAAAATGCTTTTTGAGTAATTGGATTCCTATTTTCTTTGCGGAACCCAGATTGGTTTTTTATTTTCGTAGCTTTCAGAAGTTTTCTTTATAAGCAAATCGTCGGCTTTTTTTGTTCCAGCATGACCGTCGCCAAATCCGATATTTACGGAGTTGTTTAAATGACGGCCGTAGATGGCATCCTCTTCCTGATCATCCCAAAACGTTCTGTTCCTGTTGATTGAGAGGCCGGGAATGTAAGAGCAGTCTTCTATATGGTTTTTGGTCAGGGGAACAGGAGGAGAATCCGTGACATGATGCCAGTTTATGATCGCGTAGCCTGCGTCAGCGACAAGCAGAGTCTGGCTGGGAAATCGCATGTCAGTTTCG
>JARRRJ010000369.1:0-3383 GCA_037380865.1 Sedimentisphaerales bacterium | reverse complement strand
AGGGTATTCTAAAGCTTAATCCGGACATAAAAATAATCGGAACCGTCTGGAGCCCCCCTGCCTGGATGAAGATGAATAAGTCCATTACTGACAAAAAGTCCGCTGCTATCCGGGCCAGTTCTTACGGAGACTTCACAAATCGGGTCGATCCGAAATATTTCAGGCATTTCTGTAAATGGATGGTCGAGTATGTGAAATATCATGACAGTCAGGGTGTTCCGTTTTACGCCGTAAGTCTGGGCAATGAAGTGCAATTTACCCAGACTTTTGAGTCATGCGTCTGGAACGGCAAAGACTATGCGAGCATTGTGATTATGCTCCGTGACATGCTTGATTCGGAAGGTTATAAAAATGTGAAAATTTTCGGCCCGGAAACAATGACAAGCCACATGTACGAAGGCGGAACAGGTACTTATGTTCAAATCATTAAGAACGATCCAAAGGCTCTCGCCGCTCTTGATATATTCGCAACTCATGGTTATGAAGATGGAGTAAAGAGCGAGATGGAAGCTAATTCTTCCCGGACATTTTGGGAGCTTATCAAAGACACGAATAAACCTTTCTGGATAACCGAAGGCGGCACGGGTGACCATACATGGCCTGCTCCAATTACAAATGGTATTGGTAACGCTCTGCACAACGCACTTGCGGCCGGAAACTGCTCTGCATTTCTTCCATGGCAGGTTAGCGAACCGAGCGAGACCCAACATGCATTTATGGTGATGGACAAGTTCACACCAAAATCATATGCATTTATGCATTATTCCAGATTTATAAAGCCCGGCGCTCAACGCATAGAAGCATCTCCGGGTTTTAGTGAAGTCCAGGTGAGCGCATTCCTTCATGCACAAAACAATGACCTTACCATAATTGCTATCAACCCTGCTGAGAAGGAACACGAATTGAACATGACTTTAGAGAATCTGGAAGGGATTTCCTCACTAAAAGTATTCAGAACTTCTTCAACAGAAAACCTGGCGGACATTGATGAAATAGAGGTTATAAATAACAGGGCCTCATTCACGATGATATCGCAAAGTATTGTTACTTTTTCTGGAAAAATGGCGAAAATCTGAATTGATGTTATTATTACAAAATCGACGTTATTAAAAACTTTGACCCAGGTTCATTAAATCTGCTATAATTCATGTCAAATGCAGAAAGAAATTGACATAAAAAAAGTAGTTCGGCAACATCTTGAGATGGAGCAGTACTTTTGCGGCTTCACAGTAAAGGGAAAGCCCGAAATAATATCCAGCGAAAAAGGAGGCTCTATGAGGACAGCGGAACAGCAGAAAGAACTCGATAAAATAGCCGATGAAGTTCGAACATGCTGCTGCTGCGACCTGGTTTCCACTCGCAATAAAGCTGTTCCCGGAGAAGGTAATCCGAACGCACGCATAATGTTTATCGGTGAAGCACCAGGAGCCGATGAAGATGCCCAAGGTAGGCCTTTCGTAGGCAGAGCAGGTCATCTTCTGGACAACATCTTGAAAGCATGCGGCCTGAAAAGAAGTGATGTCTTCATCGCCAATATTCTTAAATGCAGACCGCCGGGAAATCGCGACCCGCGAGCAGAGGAAATAATAAGCTGCCTGCCTTACTTACAAAGACAAATTGAAATAATCGAGCCTGAAGTTATCGTAGCTCTGGGCGCGCACGCTGCCAGAACGCTATTGAACTCGACCGCTTCCATAGGCCAGCTTCGCGGCCGCTTCCACGAATACAATGCGGGACTTGGCAAACATCCCATCAAACTTATGGCGACATATCACCCGGCTTATCTTCTGAGAAACTACTCACAGGAAAACCGAAGGAGAGTATGGGAAGACATGAAGAAAGTTCTCGCCGAGTTGAACCTCCCTATCCCCTAAAATAAGAAATCCTAAGCACTAAATCAGAAATCAGAAATTCGAGATTATTTTGTTTGTTCTTCCTGGTTTATCAAAGGAATATAAAATTTATCTAGAATGAAATTTTCCGTTTCATCAACCGGCAAGCGAATCTGGCTTATCAGGAACGTTTGCAGATCTTCGAGAGCGCTCGTGTACTCGCCTGCCAAAGTGACGCTTTCCCTATCCAGGTCATCCGTCGGAGAGCTCTCAATTTCCTTTATTTGCTGCTCTGTTGGAGGTGCAGCATTTGGATCGCTTGCCTCGTCGACGGCCTGTATCATTTTTTTAAGAGCGGCTCTGTAAGTTCCATTATCTTCCCTTATAACATATAGCGCTTCGTTCATCTTTTGACAAACGTTACAGGGATGCACTTTCGATGAGAGTGTTCTATTCATCCACTCCCGGACTTTTGCCTTATCTACCCCCAGGGCCTCGAGATTCTTGGCCGTACTTTTAATTATTTCGGGACAGACAGGCGGGTTACTCTCCTCGAACGTCGGAGGGCCTTTTCTGCTCGCAACGCAGCCAGAAAGAGAAATGATAAGTAAAATCAAGAAAGTCTTATTCATAATAAAGTCTCAAACATAAATATATTAGCGATTTTTATTAACTATGTCAAGATCAGCGCAAGTTTTTGCCGCGAACGTAAGCGAAGTTTTTGGCATTTTTTTGACTTTTCAGCTTTTTCCTCAACATTTTGCCAATCCCGAACAAGAAGACAAGCAAGCTCACCATCAGAAACATTGAGCTCTGTCTGCTGTTTATCGCTCTAACCACCAGCTTATCAACAGCTCAACAGGAACCTGATAACACAATTAAACTTGAGTCCGTGCCATAAGCAACTTAAGATTTTCCATTAGTCATAAAAGTTCCAATCAAAGGACCTCAAAAAGTTCATGACTTATCAATATATGATTATGGTGTTACTAATATTACAATCTAATTAACTTATAATCAGGATGACAAGGAATTTATAATCAAATCAAAATATAGGAACTACTTATGTGACAAGGGCAGGTGGAGGGGCAATAGATATGCCAGAACAATCCCTTGATATCCCAGAAGGACAGGAATTAACAATGATGTTCGATCTTTGATCTCTTTTTCCAAATAGTTGGGCAAATACTTGTTTATCTGATGTTCCGATTGAATAATATAATCTTTCGATAGAACTCTTATAGGCAGATCCACACGTCTTAGGTAGGAAATAAATAAATAAAGAGAGACAGTTTATTCGAAAAATCCGAGAATTTGGCAGAAGTTTTGGAGGAATAGATAATAAAGTTAGTGTCAATTGGGCTCATGTTATACGCACTGGAACTATTATTCCGAAAGAATACATATCAGAATTGATACAGGTTTCAAAGGAACAAATATCTTTACACAAATTAATTTCAAATGTGAACATCATTGATGATAAGTCACATAACAAATCTCTGAAAGATGTAAATGATACAACTTTGACTAATTTTTTTGAATCGGGAAAAA
>JARRRJ010000368.1:0-6417 GCA_037380865.1 Sedimentisphaerales bacterium | reverse complement strand
ATCCGGATGTGATTGTTTTCGAATTGGGCGCCGATGCTCTTGCGGGAGACCCTCTCGCCAATCTTCAGCTTACAAATAATGTGTATGCAGATATTATTAATCGTCTTTTGAGTTTCGACAAACCGATTCTCGCAACCGGGGGAGGAGGCTACCACGTAGGCAACACAGTCAGAGCATGGGCGCTTGCCTGGAGTGTATTCTGCGGTGAAGACGAAGGCGAAGATATCAAACCGCTCGTAGGAGGCGTTCTCCTCGAAAGCACAGAATGGCAGGGAGGCTTCAGAGACAGGAGAATTCCCATAACCCAATCGCAGCGCCAGGCCGTCCTGCCGGCACTCGACGAAACAATCAAAAAACTCAAGAAACTTATCTTCCCAATCCACGGAATATAATTAAAAATTCAAATCTCAGGGCAAAACTGCGCCTTATTAATCATCAGAAAATTTTTTCAGAAAAAAGAAGCTGCGCATGACGCGCATCCTCGTCTATAATAGTGGTTTCTTTGAGAATTTAATTTACTGGAGATTATTTGCGGGACCGGCATAAAGAGCTTCTGGAATTGCTGGACAGGTCGGGAGCGAATCTCTACTCGCTTCTGTTCAGGCTGACATTGCGCGAAGATGCGGCCCAGGAGCTTATGCAGGAATTGTTCCTGAAGCTTAGCAAATCACGAGGCTTCGAGAAAAGTAACAACCGTGACGCTTATACCCGAAAAGCCGCGATAAACCTTGCTTTTGACTGGCGTCGAAAATCCAGGCGGGACAGACATGCGCAGGATTTTGCGTATGAGGTGATCGCGAACGACGGCTCGCCTTTGAACAAAATAATCCGAACAGAGGAACTCGAAGAAATGCTCAATGCTATCGAAAAATTAAATGAAAAAGGAAGGCAGGCGATTGTGATGAGATACATTCAGCAGCAATCGTACGATGACATTGCAGAGCAAACAGGCAAGACGCCGCACCAGGCAAGGGCACTGTGCTCGAAAGCAATGTCTCGACTGCGACAAATAATGGGTACAAACAATGAGAAGCCCAAAACAAATTCCCGAAAGGAGAAACGGAATGTCTAATGATAAAGAAAACCAGATACGATTCAGGTTGAAAATCCTCTCGCAGATAGAACCGAAAGAGCGTGCCGCACGCGATGCTGTTGAAAAGGTCAGAGATTCGCTTGCAGAATCAGAGAAACAGCATGAAAGCGCAGCAGTCAAAACATTCCGAGCTATTTTCACTGCGCAAATGCTAAAATATGCAACAGCGGCTGTAATTCTAATCGGCATAGGATTCATCGCAGGCAGGCTTGCTGTTCCTGCTCAGCCGGACATAGATATGGAACAAATTCAGTCGATGATAGACACTCAATGCGCGCAATTCGCGGAAAAGACATTGGCCGCATCGAGCACTTTAATGGACCAGAGAATGAATGAGATGGTAGGCGTGATAGAAGCTGCGCGTCAGAAGGACAGACAATGGACAGCCGCAGCATTCGAGAAAATAGAAAACGACAGGCGCGCCGATAATACCAGAGTTGGAAATTCACTGATTGCTCTCGCGGCCAGAACGAGCGAATCGAAGTAGAAGCAGGTTAGGGTTCTACTACACCATTTCAATTGAGACGATAATATTATGGTGATGAAAAAATAAAAAAATAGAAAATGAAAGGGACAAACATGAAATCTTTCAAGCGAGTGACTTTATGTGTAATTATGAGCTTTGCTTCAGGTACTTTAATCACGTCACTGGCCCAAACAAATCCGCCAACATTTACCATTTCAGGAAAAATTGACGGCCTGGGCGGTGTTGAAATGAGGGGTCTTCCTGGAAATGTTGTTACAGACGAGAACGGTTCTTACAGCGCTTCAGTCGAGTTCGGCTGGAGCGGCACGGTTAGACCGGTAAAGTCAGGTTACACATTCGACCCTGCGAGCATTTCCTATACAAATCTGACTGAAGCAGAACTCACTCAGGACTTCAAGGCAGAGAGAATTACTTTAACAATTTCAGGCTCTTTAGGTCTTGAAGGTGTAGTAATGAACGGGCTTCCTGGAAATCCTGTAACTGATTCAAATGGTCGGTACAGTGTCCAGGTTCCCTTCGGCTGGGCCGGGACTGTTAAGCCTTTTAAAGATGGTTATGCGTTCGAGCCGCCTGTGAGAATTTACTCTGCTGTTTCCTCCAACCTGACAAACCAGGATTATGCGGCAAGAGTGCTTTCCTTTATAATTTCAGGCAATACAGGAGTACCCGGAGTTCAAATGCGCGGCTTGCCGGACAACGCCGTCTCAGGTCCTGACGGTTCTTACAGTGCTACCGTAAAGTACGGCTGGTCAGGAAAGATATTTCCGATTAGGAAGGGGTATGAATTCTCTCCTCCTTTTAAAGAGTATACAGCAGTTAATTCTAATTATACGAATCAGGATTATAAAGCAACTTATATACAGATAGTTCAGGTTTTTATTCTGCAACGATTCCTTATGGCTGGTCAGGGAAAGTCCAGCCGGTCAGGGAGGGTTATACATTTAGTCCTCCAACAAGGCAATATTCTGCAGTGACACGTGATATGACAAATCAGAATTATACGGCCAAAATTCAAATGCTAACTATATCAGATACGATTAAACTTGGCGAAAAACCTTTTCCGGGGGTTTCAATTACTGCAAATCCGGGAGATATTTCAACTGTTACAGACGTTGAAGGCCAATACAGTTTAAAGGTTCCGTATGGCTGGAATGGGGAAATTATACTGTCAAAACCTGGAATTAAATTTTCACCGGACAGTAAATCATATAAAACTGTGACCACAGACATAATAAACGGAATCCCTGTGGCGCCGAAAGCTCCCATGGGTTTTTCCTTGCCCTTGCGGGCGCCTGCTCCGGCGGTGCCTCAGGCAAACCAGCGTCCGGGCAGAAAGATCTTGATTCTTCCATTTGTCGAAATTGATTTGAAAGATATTGCCGAAACCAGAGAGGATATTAGTATAATGGCAGAAATTCTTGACGAGAGATTCCGCGAGCCGCAACTCTTCGGGCGGGATAATCAGCACACCGAAGCAATTTACATACAGGGATACGGGCTCATTTTTATGATGGAAGTTAATTATCGATTTTTATTACTTTCTCAATCGCAGGCGGAATCCAAACCACAGACTAACCATGACAGCGACAAGACCTGGGAGCAGGCCAGGCAAAGAGTGCTTTCAACCGGAACGAGAAACACAGCAGCACAAAATTCTGAAGCGGAATATGAAAAGCAAATGGTTAACATTCTGACGACAGAGCTGCTTCGCACACTAAAGTATGCCGTTAATATTCGCAATATTAAGCCGGATGAATGGGTGATTCTGAGTGTACGAGGAGCCGGCAGTCGATCAAAAGGAGCTTTAGGATGGGAAGGCTCCATGACAATGCGTGTGAAGAAATCCGAAGTAAATTCCCTTGCGAGCGGGGAGCTTGATTTCGAGCAATTCCGCGAAAAAGTGCAGATTCTGATGAACTGAATCTCCCGGCATTTTTGGTAGAGACGCACTGCCGTGCGTCTCTACATAAAAATTCTTGACGCTGAAATATATATTGTTATGATTTAGTTCAGCGTTCGGAGCGGCATTTTAATTAAGTGCCGGCTATGAAAACAACCGCGGATGTGGCGGAATTGGCAGACGCGCAGGCTTCAGGTGCCTGTGGGCTTAACGCTCGTGGAGGTTCGACTCCTCTCATCCGCATTAGTGAGACACAGGAACACAAGTCACCTCACAAGTGAATAAGAGCATAAGTTTCTATGAACGTGTATTCCTATTATCTCATCCCTCGATCCATTCCGGCCGGACTTCAGACTGTGGCCTCAAGCTGTCGTCCACTATCCAGTGTGCGAGATCTGCTTTTTCCTCACATCCACTTAAATTTTCCTTCTGAGGGACTTTGAAGGTTCCGAAGGAAGTTTAAAGCCGCCCGGGAATCCCTCAATGCGCGAAAAAGCGGTAGTGAAATGAAGAGCCTGAATAATCGGCCGGGGGCGCTTATTGTGGTTTGATGCCTCCGGCCTTTGTGGAATCATACGACTCCTTTCACCATATATAAGGCAGGTTTGAGTCTCACTATGTGGATTGATTTTTAAGATATTTTTCAAAAAAAGTTAAAAAAGTTTCATTTCAGCTGGAAATATCGAGATGCGCGTAAAAAAAGCGGCCTCATGCAATTTTGCACAAGGCCGCTTTCATCTTCTAAGAATAATCATTACATGATTATGATATTTACTCTCGCACACATCGGCTTGCGTGCTTTTTTAAGTATATTACCAATCACGTGCTACTACGCTGTCCTGACCAACCAGGTACTGCTCGGCGTTTTTCACCTTCACGTTGTAAACTTTGCCGGTGTAGTCTCTTGTAGCTACCGACTTGATAACAACGTTTCCTGATTGTGTTCTGAGCGTCATGCCGCTTCTCAGGTCAATTGACCTGACCCAGATTCCGGAATCAAGCATGAAGTAGTGCAATGCAACTACGCTGATTTTGTTTCCGTTTGTGAATTCGATATCGCGGCAATCGAACGAGCCAACGTGCTCTTCGAGTTTTTCAACTGTTTGTCCGGCAGTAACCTGTGAAATGGGCATGAATGTTCCATCCACACACACCTGGGTATCGCCAAGGAAGCAAGCGACTCTGGAGCCTTTTCCGCCGCCGCCGCCGCCACCGGCAACATCCGACAGAAGAACATTGTCACTTCTGTTCAACGGCTGTACATTACTGGCATTAGGCATGACACCTTTTTTCACATCAGTAATGCTTGCTGCGCGAGTGTAAATGTTATCTTCATTAACACCGCAGAAAGACACGCTCTCGAAATTAACATGGCTATCGAGGAACAGTACGTTCTGTCCTTCATCCTGGTGATTAATGGAGTTACCCAGTTTTGTGATTTCTTTGCCGCCTGTAACACCGAATTCGCTAAATACGGACGTGTCTCTATCGCCGTTAAGCCATGGGTTGGGATCTGCCGCTATGCACATGCCGGGATCGCTCGTTGTTGAAAGAGCATACGGGCTGTACGGCTGCTGCAGTGTGTAGCTGCAGTGTGACGCAGCCTCAGTGGACGGGCCAAAATCCCAAAGCATGGTCATATCAATATTGTTGGTAGGTTCGAATTCGCTGACGCCGGTATCGCCTTTGCAGATAAACGACTTTGGTGTAACTTCAGCATATTTTACCAGCAGATAAAATGATGCAGAAATTGTACCGTGTCCACCTGTACCATCAGCGTTGCAACCATAAGCCTGTATACGGTTGGCTGCATCCCACACAACCGGTGTCCCGTATTCACTGTTTCTTCCGCCTGCTCGCGGGAGCGAATCACTATAATCGTTGGCATAGATAAGCATTGCCTTGCCGATACCAGAAAGGTTTGTACCGCAAACCATTCTGAAGGCAATTTGCCTTACCCTTGCCAGTGCGGGCATAAGAATGCCCATGAGCAATGCAATGATCGCGATAACGACCAGCAGCTCAACCAAAGTAAAGCCCTTTTTCTTCATCTTATTTCTCCTTTACACAATTTGGGGTTCGTAAATCCGACCGTTTCTGGAAATACGTTTTGAACTCATAATTTTGTTAGGAAAATGCTGACGTATAACAAATTATAGCACCCAACACTCTCGAAATACGAACCTCATCAAATACTATGTTCTTTTACCAGAGAACGATCGTTTCAGCTCCGATAATCCGGCTTGTTCAAACACATTAACACACTGATTTTTAGGATACAGTGAATTGTTTCCACCTGTTAATAACCTGCTTTGAAATAAACAACACTACAAATCAACGTTTTTTTGCCCGGCAGGTGGATTTAAGATATGAAATCGGGACTAAGCTATTATGACAATTTAAATTATTATGATAAACTAACAATTTAAACCCACCTTCAATTATTCTTATATAAATTTACCACAACCAGGAAATTCTGTCAAGCAAATTTGCGAATTTCTTACAGTAATCTTGAAAATTTCTGAAAATTTTTTATTATGCTGGGTTTTAGAGAATTCTTGGCGTTTTATAGAATGGAGTTATGCAGATGAGCAGCAATGAGAATTATGAAGAAACCATCGAATTACTGAAAAAACACAATCAGGAGCACCTACTGGCGTTCTGGGACGAACTGGATTCGGAGAAAAGAGAAAGATTGCTTTCCCAAATCGGGGAGCTCAATTTCTCTAAAATCGATGACTGGATCGCTTGTTTTGTGGAAAATACACATTCTTCTTATGCAAAGGAGGATTTTGAGCCGGTCGATTATTACCAGCCTGAGCCTGAAAATGCGTCACAGAAGGAAAAATACGCCCGGGCGTCCAGTTTGGGCAGAAAACTGATCAGCGAAGGCAAAGTTGCAGCTTTTGTCGTAGCCGGAGGCCAGGGAACCAGACT
>JARRRJ010000367.1:0-3393 GCA_037380865.1 Sedimentisphaerales bacterium | reverse complement strand
TTAACGAAACATGTGTTTTTCCTGATATGCTGAAATAAAAAAAGGAAATGCTTGCATTAATCGCGAAAGGCAGTATATTGATAACGATAATATAAGACCTTATTGTTAAAATAAGATTTCCGTGAAGTTTGATTATCAGGTTAAAGTAAAAAAGGATATTATGTCGGGAAGGAATCCCAAAGTTGTTGCAGTTGGCGGCGCTTACATCGATATCGCGGTAAAGTGCAGCCAAATTCCCTCTGTAGGCCAGTACGTTATCGGCTCGGCGTTATCTTATGCAATCGCAGGTCACGGTCCTGTTCAGGCGGCGCAGGCGGCATTGTGCGGCTGCGAAGTCTCGTTGATAAGCAAAATAGGCGGAGATTCTTTTTCGAAAATGATTTTCGAGGGCCTGGCCGAGTACAAAATAAAAACAGATTTCGTACAGGTTGCAAAAGCCAAAAATACAGGCGTAAATGTAACTATGGTAAACGCCGAGGGAGAAAATGCAGGATGCTTTTACAGCGGCGCGAATTGTGCGCTGATGCCTATGGATATTACCGCTGCAGAGGAGACGATTTCCGATGCGGATGTATGTCTGATCCATGGTGAATTGCCTCAGGATACGATAGCCGAGGCGATTAGATGCGCAAAATTGCACGGTACGAAAACCATTCTCAATCCCGCAAGACCACTAGAACAGAAAGGGCAGGAAAGCGAAGAGCTTCCTGATGAGTATTTTCTGGTCGATGTGATAATCCCGAATCTATCCGAAGCGGCGGATATTACTGACCAGGTATCTGCGGGAATTCGAAATGCCAAGCTCATCGGCTCAGACCTGATTGCACGCGGCGTAAAGCACGCCGTGATTACAATGGGCAAAAAAGGATGCATGGTAGTTGACAGGGAAGGAGCGGACCATATCCCGGCTTTTGAAGTCGAGCTTGTAAATAAATCGGGAAGGGGAGATGCTCTCATAGGTGCTCTGGCTGCTTTCTATGCGATCGAAGACGATATTAGGGGAGCAGTAAAATTTGCATCCGCCGCGGGCGCTTTGGCATGTACGAAGTTCGGGCTCATCGAAGCTTTGCCGGCTAAAGCTGATATTATCCTCCTGTTGCAGCAGCAGGATACGGAGCATGAATAAAAATTTTGGATCCAGCTCAATTCTTTTAAATGAATTTTTCCCATTTTTCTGAAATTATTCTTATACTTTAAGTATGGGAGCAGAAAATGAAACGGTCAGAATTAATTATGGGACTTGCTATCCTTGCGGTAGGGACGGCTATTATCATACTCATCCTTGTTTATTCCTGATTGCTTAGACGTTGTGATAATATTGAATAATGCTGCATTTGCAGGTGGGTGAGATTTTCCTGTTGGCAGGAATTGACTTGTCACGTCGAGAGCTACTCTGCAAGAAGAAGATACATAAAGCCCCTGTGTAAAATCTCTCTCGATTTTTTCCGTTCACCGTAACACAGGGGCTTTACTTTGATTATTGATATCCACGCCAGATTCCTCTATAATAGAATCAAGGAAACTTCTGCATGAAAGAAGATAAATGCAAAGTATCAGCATTTAGAGAGAAAGGAAAAACAGTGTCAAATGGTAAACAATCAAGAATACCGGGGCTTCTCATTGCCGTGATCGTTTTAATACTCTTGGTTTACGGTGTACTGACCTTTTATGTCCCTCATATTCTGGCATCTTATGAGAGAGCCGGAACGCCGCTAAACCTTCCACTTAGAGTCGTTTTGAACATTGAACATGTACTTAACAGGGCAGAAATGGTAGTGGTACCCGTGCTCGTTGTCGCTTTCTTCGCAGCTCTGGCTTATTTGATATACAGATCAGTAAAATTGCACAAATTTAGAGACCAATGAATAATGCTGTTCCATCAGCATGACAAAGAGGATCGCCGTTTATGAAAAATAATGTAATAAACCAGGGTAGCGCAGCAAAAAAACCGTTCCAAAAGAAAAGTAGCCTCGCAGCCGGAATGGTTTTGTTATTGATAATCGTTTCTTTGGTTTTTATTTGGTTCAATCAGGAACCAAAAGCGGACCCGGCCAGCGAGACACTCATTCGTCAGTTGGCGGCTGGACAGCTCTATTACGAAACAAAAATCAAAAAATACCCGAACGATCTTACTGACGAAGATTTTGCGAAAATCACAGCTTTAACGTTAGAAACGA
Source organism: Sedimentisphaerales bacterium (assembly GCA_037380865.1). Classification (GTDB taxonomy): domain Bacteria; phylum Planctomycetota; class Phycisphaerae; order Sedimentisphaerales; family Anaerobacaceae; genus JAFGPS01. Next base: position 1,216 of record JARRRJ010000367.1, on the reverse strand, counting down.
AAACGCTCTCTGATATCAGGCTTCTCAAGAAATTTAGGAATCTTCAGATATTACATCTTGAAAATATTCGCTGCCAGTCCAAGGCTATGCCCAATTGGAAAAGATTTATGTCAAAGATACCTTTCATACATTTTCCTCAGGAGAACTACATTGACTTGGGTTTCCTTAAGGAGTTGTTGAGTCTTCAGCTGCTTAACCTTATGGGTACTCAGGTATGTAACCTTAAACCGATTAAGGGCTTAACAAAACTTCAATCGCTTATAATTACTCGCGGTCAAATATCAAACCTTGAGCCTCTTAGGGATTTAACAAACCTTAAAACATTGTTTATTAGCTCTGGTGTTTCTGACCTTGAAACTTTACAAGACCTGTAAAAGTTAGAACGATGTTTTCTTTTTCGTTCTCAGGCCGCTAGTCTTGAACCACTAAAGAGGCTTCAGAATCTAAAGAGTCTTGGAATGCAAGACTGTAAAAATATTACATATGAGCAGATCGAAGATTTGCAGAAGGCTCTGCCAAACCTAAAAATCAATAACTTATCAGCCATCGATTTTTTAACAAAGACACCCTGGTTAGAATAAGCATGCTGAGTTTTGATACTGTGCTACGCGTACCTTCTTAAGAGATGGTGCGCACAGCCCATCCCACATTGTTAGTGCTTGCAAGTATGTAAAATGTCAAAGATGTCATTGTGCGCTAAGCGAAGCAATCTTCAATTTTCTTCGTCAATTTTTGTCTCAAAAATATGTCACTTTGCCCATTTTAACATCCTCATTTTTGGCTCAGTTTTCAATCAAACACGCAACACCCTTTTTAAAAAAATAAAAATTTTCTAAAAAATTTTTATTCCAGTTAACACAACGACTTAGCGTTTTTCGAAAAGGCAAAAATGTCAAGGAAATCAATCATACACGCAACACCTTACACTATTAATTATAGAGGCACTAATATTTTTCGCCTCATGAAAAAAAGTGAATAAGAGAAAGAATCGGAGAAACAAGATGTCTTATGAGACCGGCATATTTGGGAACAGGAAACTCGATGCAGATTTTATTGACTGGCTTGTGGAGTCGCAATGGCCGCAGCTCAATACTCACTTCGGGAAGTTGTGGGACTATTACGCCAACCCATCGATACAAATCAACGAAAGCAGGCTCGTAGAAAATGGCCATCGATATATTCAGGCGCAGGAACTTGGCCTGCCGTCGCGCATAAC